>CALJIU010000065.1 GCA_937974055.1 uncultured Neomegalonema sp.
CTCCAGCAACGCCTTCAGGCGGGATTTCGGGGGAAGGGGATCAATTGACGGATTCATCGCGGGGCTCCAAAGCAGGGAACGCCAACAGATTCACAGATTTAGCAATACCGAAACCCGTTAACCTCAGTTCGGAGCCCTGGGCAATGCGGCGCATAGATTGATTGCGGGGCGGGGTATCGGATAGGTATGCGCCATGACTGTTGTTCATCCCCTTTCGACAGGCCCGGTCACGGTTGCCGCGTTCTACCATTTCGCCGCGCTCGATGATCTGGCGAGCAGGCGTGAGGCGCTGCTGACGGTATGCCGTGCAAATGGTGTGCGGGGCACGGTGTTGCTTGCCTCCGAAGGGGTGAACGGCACGATTGCCGGGACGGATGACGGTATTGCAGCGGTGCTGTCGCATATACGCGGTTTTGACGGGTGCGATGTCTTGGACGCCAAGATGAGCTTTGCTGAGGATATGCCGTTCAATCGGATGAAGGTGAGGCTCAAGCGCGAAATCGTCACGATGGGGCAAGCGGATGTCGACCCCGCCGCCCGCGTGGGGCGGTATGTCGAGCCGACGGATTGGAATGAGCTGGTCGCGCGGGATGACGTCGTGCTTATCGATACGCGCAACGATTACGAGGTCGATATCGGCACTTTCGAGGGGGCGGTCGATCCCCGGACAGAGAGTTTTCGCGACTTCCCCGATTGGTGGGCGCGTCAGGGGGATGCGTTTGCGGGCAAGACGGTGGCGATGTTCTGCACAGGGGGTATTCGTTGCGAGAAAGCGACGAGCTGGCTGGTGGGGCAGGGCGTCGAGGATGTGGTCCATCTGAAGGGCGGTATTCTCAAATACCTCGAAGAAATCCCCGAAGCGGAGAGTCGGTGGCAGGGGGAATGCTTTGTCTTTGATCAGCGGGTTGCCGTGGGACATGGGCTGGAGATCGGCGAGCATGAGATGTGCCATGCCTGTCGCCGCCCGGTATCGCCCGACGGTATGCAGCACGCAGATTTCGAGCAGGGAGTGTCCTGCCCCGCCTGCATCGCGACATTCACCGATGCGGATCGGGAGCGGTTTCGCGAGCGGCATAAGCAGGTGCTGCTGGCCGCCGAACGGGGACAGCGGCACCTGGCCGTGGAATGACGGCGTTTTGTCTTACTTTTTGAAGACGCTTTCTTTTTTGAAATGCTTCGTGAGTAGGTAGTAGATCACGGCGCGGTGTTTTGTGCGGTTCGACTTGCCGTATGTGTCGATTGCGGCCATCACGCCGCCCATCGCCTTTTCCTCGTCCTTGACGCCGAGTTTCTTCATCACGAAGTTATTGCGGACGGTTTCCAATTCCTTCGTATCGCTGCCGGACACGGTGGAGGAATCGCGGTTGTAGATGGATGGTCCGCAAGCGATGGTCACCGCTTTCAGCAGATCCATGTCCGCGTCGATGTTGCATTTCTTTTTCAGGTCGTCGGCGTATTTCTCGATCAGATCGTCGCGCTTGCCCATAATGGTGTTCTCCTCGGCCTTGCGTTGTCGTTCACAGGGCAGAGTAAGCGCATATCAGTTTAAAAATGCAATACATCGTCTCAGAATGCTCCAACCCGTTGCATTGCGACCATGCGTTACCTGAAATGATAACCGTAGCGGATACCGAGCGTCGTCAATCCGTCATTCGCGTCATCGCTACACAGGATACCGCCATGTGAGATGTGCGAGCCGTAGAGCGATAGCGCATGGGGGCCATTGCGGTAGCCGAGACCTGCCCCCTCGCGGAACAATAGCGTACAGCCTAGATCGGCCCCGTTGGTCTGAACGGGTGTGTCGGCGTCATGGATCGAGAGGCCAAGAAACCCTTCGATGAACAGGGAATCCGTCAGCATGTAGCGGGCCGTGCCACCGAGCCATGCGGTGTTGGTTTCGCCGCTGAAACTGACGCTGGCACCGATGGTGGGGAGGACTTCGATTGTCCAATCATGGCCGAACACGGGGGCCGTGCGCAGCTCGAATGTACCGTCGAGACCGCCCTCCTCGTCAGTGGGAATGTCGTGGATCGAGACGCCGCCATAGACGCTGTCGAGGATTGCGGGCGGCTGGGCTTCGGCGGGGGCGAATGGGCTGGCGAGTATTGCCGCAACCAATGGTGCAGCAAGTCGAGTACGGGGCAGCATGGTTGATTCCGTAGAAAGTTTTTCAACCCGTTTTGGTTGAATTGCTCTATAATAACACAACCAAGATTAACGCCGCCCTAAGGACAAATCAAATTGAAAAGCTGGTGCCGCAGCCACAGGAGCTGGTTGCGTTCGGGTTCTCCACAGCAAAATGTGCGCCAATCAACTCGTTCTTGTAGTCGATCACCGCGCCGTCGAGGAAGGGCTGCGATACGGCATCGACGGCAACGCGCACGCCGTCTTTTTCGATGACGATATCATCGCCTGCGACGGCCTCGTCCAATTCGAAGGTGTATTGAAAGCCGGAGCAGCCGCCACCGAGGACGGCGACGCGCAGGAACTTTTCGGCCCCCGCCGATTCGAGGATGGTGCCAAGCTGCGCAAAGGCCGCCTCCGTGACGCCTATGCCGCCTGAAATCTGTGCTGCGCCATCCATGTTCCGCTCCCGGTCGAAATGCGTTACGTGCTTTATATCTAAGGGATGGCGGCTCAAGCGCAAGGATCACGATGATCGAGACGGATCGACTACAGCCTTGGGCTGTTCTGCCGCAGCAGAGCCGGGGGCGGCTGTTGCCGGAGGAGGAGAGCGCGCATCGCTCGCCGCATCAGCGGGATCGCGACCGTATCCTACATTCGGCGGCTTTTCGGAAGCTGATGCACAAAACGCAGGTTTTCGTCGCGCATGAGGGCGATTACTACCGCACGCGCCTGACTCATTCGTTGGAGGTGGCGCAGATTGCCCGGTCGGCGGCGCGGACGCTGCGGCTGAACGAGGATCTGGCGGAGGCGGTCGCGCTGGCCCATGATCTGGGGCATACGCCCTTTGGCCATGCGGGGGAGGATTCATTGGATGCGGCGATGGCCGGGTATGATGGGTTCGACCATAACGCCCAATCCCTGCGGGTCGTCACGACGCTGGAGCGACGCTATGCGGAGTTCGACGGGCTGAACCTGACTTGGGAGACGCTGGAAGGGCTGGTCAAGCATAACGGGCCGTTGCTGGCACCGGGGGAGGATGCGGCGGCGTTGCCCTTTGCGATCCGGCATGTGGCGGAAACCTACGATCTGGAACTGCACACGCAGGCGAGTATCGAGGCGCAACTGGCAGCGCTCGCGGATGATATCGCCTATAATGTGCATGATCTGGATGACGGCTTGCAGGCCGGGTTTTTCACGATGGACGAGGTGCACGATTTGCCGCTGGTCGGGCCATTGGTGGCGCAGGTGGATCGGCGACATCCGGGGATCGAGGAAAAGCGGCGGCGGCATGAGGCGCTGCGGCGGCTGTTCGCGGTGATGGTCGAGGACATGCTGACGACCACCTCCGCGCGGATTACAGCGGCGGCCCCGGCGGATGCGGCGGCGGCGCGGGCGCATGGCGCGCCGCTGGTGGCGTTCTCGGCGGAAATCGGGGAGGGGATCGGGGCGATCCGGGCGTTTTTGTTCAAGCGCATGTACCGGCATTTCCGGGTCAACCGTATGACGGTCAAGGCGCAGGCGGTGATTGCGGAGATGTTCCCGCTGTTGATGGGCGAGCCGACGCTGCTGCCCGATGATTGGGCGCGCGAGGCGGATGGGCTGTCCGAGGCGGGGCGGGCGCGGGTGGTGGCCGATTACATCGCCGGGATGACGGACCGCTATGCGCTGGATGAGCATCGGCGGCTGACCGACCCGTATGCGCGGGGGTAGGAGGGGGCAGAGTGGTAGTGGGTGTCAGCTATCCGCCTTTGCCGCGCGCATCATCGTCTCCAGCCGGTCCAGAAAGCGCGAGCGATCCGCCTTTGAGAAGGGTTTGCCGCCGCCCGCCATGCCCAGCGGATTGGCGGCGCGCATATCGGCCATCAGGTCGCGGGTGGCAAGCTGGCTGCCGATATTGTCGGTGGTGAAGGCATCGCCGTTATGGCGAATGGCGCGGCCCCCGTTCTCGATGCAGCGGGCGGCAAGGGGGATATCGCCGGTGACGCAGATATCGCCCGGAACGATGCGGTCGGCGATCCACATATCGGCCACATCCGGCCCGTCATCGACCACGATGGTCTGCACGAGGGGGTGCGGGTTGGGGCGGATGCCGCCATTCGAGACGATGAAGACCTCAACCCCGTGGCGGTCGGCAACACGCAGGGCTTCGTCCTTCACGGGGCAGGCATCGGCGTCGATGTAAAGTTTGGTCATGGAGTCCTCATATGGCCTGCCCGGCGGCCCAGCCGCTGGACCATGCCCATTGGAAATTATAGCCGCCGAGCCAGCCGGTGACGTCCACCGCCTCGCCGATGGCATAGAGGCCGGGGATGGATTTTGCCTGCATCGTCTTGGCGTCCAGCCCTTTCGTATCGATGCCGCCCAGCGTCACCTCGGCCTTGGCGTAGCCCTCGGTGCCGGAGGGTTCGAGCCGCCAGCCGTCGAGCTTTGCGCCCAAGGCTTTCAACGCTTTGTCGGGCATATCGGCGAGGCGACCGGGGGGCAGATCGGCGGCGAAGGCGGCGGCCAGCCTGCCGGGGAGGATATCGGTCAGGGCGGATTTGCCCTCGGATTTCGGGCGGTTGCGCTTCGCCTCGACCAGATGCGCGGCGGCGTCACCATCGGGGACCAGATCGAGCGTGATCGCATCGCCCTCGCGCCAATAGGACGAGATTTGCAGGATGGCGGGGCCGGATAACCCGCGATGGGTCAGCAGCATGGCTTCGCGAAACCGGGTCTTGCCGCAGGCGACCTCGCATTCGAGGGAAACGCCGCTGAGTGGCTGCATCATCGCCAGCGCCTCGTCGCCGAAGGTCAGCGGGACGAGGGCGGGGCGGATATCGGTGAGGGCGAGGCCGAACTGACGGGCGATATCATGGGCAAAGCCGGTCGCGCCCATCTTGGGGATCGAAAGGCTGCCGGTGGCCAAGACCAGCGCGTCAGACGTCACGATGCCCCGGTCGGTGACGACGCGGTAGCGGCCCTGCCGCGTGATATCGGTGACGCGATGCGACAGGCGGATATCGACGCCGCCCACCGCACATTCGGCCAGCAGCATGGCGACGATCTCGCGGGCGGAACCATCGCAGAAGAGTTGTCCCAGCGTCTTTTCGTGCCACGGGATGCCGTGGCGGTCGACCATCTCGATGAAATCATGCTGGGTGTAGCGGGCGAGGGCCGATTTGGCGAAATGGCGGTTCTGGCTGAGGAAATTCTCCGGCTTGCAATCGAGGTTGGTGAAGTTGCACCGCCCGCCGCCGGAAATGAGGATCTTCTTGCCCGGTTTATCGGCATGGTCGAGCAGCAGCACGCGCCGACCCCGCGCCCCCGCAACGGCGGCGCACATCATCCCGGCGGCCCCGGCCCCGATCACGATTGCATCGAAATGAGTGTCCATAGGCGGTTGCTAGGCGGATGCGGGGGCGCACTCAACTGTCCTGCGCAAAACGTGATGTGACATTCTGTCCATGATGGGCGAGCGTTCGGACAACCGGAGGAGGAAGCGATGCGACAGATGATGGTTGGGGTGGTGGCGTTGTCGGCGCTGATGGCCTTTCCGGCGATGGCCGCCGAGGGCAAGCGGGTGTCGGTCAAAGGCGAGTTGATCGATACGTGGTGCTATTTCTCCGGCGTGATGGGCAGGCCGGATGCGGTGGTCGGGTCGGCGCATCATACCTGTGCCATGTGGTGCGCGGCGGGGGGGATTCCCATCGGTCTGCTGGGCGAGGATGGCGAGGTGTACATGGTGCTGAAGCTGCCCGGTGACGATGCGTCGAACGGGGGCGAGACGTTCCTGACGATGACGAACGATACCGTCGAAGCCGAGGGCATGGTCTATGAGCGGGATGGGCTGACCTATCTGGTGGTGTCGGAGGTGACGTCGAATGATGGCATCCCGAACCGTACGCATGAGGATTTTGGCGTGGTGCCGGGCAATGTGATCCCCGATGCGGTCGTCGATAAAGTGCTGGAGGAAGGGTGATGTTCAAGCGCGTTGCGATGATCGCGGCCCTTGTGGCCGTGCCCGCCACGGCGGAGGAGGGAGCCTTTGCCGAGGGGTCGAAGGCGAAGAGTTGGAACCTGACGGCGCAGGAAAAGGCGCTGTTCACGGCCAAGGTGGTGGATGTGCTGTGCGAGTTAGCGGGGGATTGCCCGCCCGATTGCGGGGGAGGGACGCGGCAATTGGGGCTGCTGCGCGATGTCGATAACGCGCTGGTCTTCGCGGCCAAGAACGGGCAGGCGGTGTTCACCGGGGCGGCGACGGATCTACAGCCCTATTGCGGCAAGGCGGTCGAGGTGGATGGCTTGCTGACGGGGGGTGACGAGATATCCGCCGGGGCCGCAAAAATCTTTCAGGTGCAGCGTATTCGCGAGGTGGGCGGGGAATGGTCGAAGGCCAATCGCTGGACGAAGGAATGGCGGCGGGCGAACCCCGATGCGAAGGGCAAGGGGCCGTGGTTCCGGCGTGATCCGCGCATCGTGCGTGAGATCGAAAAAGACGGATATCTGGGGCTGGGGCCGGATGAAGATAAAGTCTTCATCAAGGACTGGTATTGATGCGTCGTCTGGTGACTCTCTTGGCCTGCGCCGCGACTCCGGTTGTGGCGCAGGCTCCCTTGCCCTTCGATATCGGTGGGTCGTTTTCGCTGGTCGATCAGCGGGGGGATACCCGGACGGAGGACAGTTTCGGCGGGCCGTCGCTGCTGTTCTTTGGGTATGCGCAGTGCCAGTCGATTTGCACCGTCGCACTGCCGCGTATGGCGGAAGCCGTCGATCTGCTGGCCGAGCGCGGGGTCGAAGTGCAGCCGGTCCTGGTGACGGTCGATCCCGTGCGCGATACGCCCGCATCCTTGCGTGACCATGCCCCGGATATCCATCCGCGCCTCGTGGCCCTGACGGGTAGCGAGGACGCGCTGGCGGGGGCGCGCAAGGCGTTTCGGGTCGAGAGCGAGGTGATCGGCGAGGATATCGAAGGGCCGCTCTACGCGCATGGCAGCTTTGTTTATCTGCTGGATGCGGAGGGCGAGGTTCTGACGCTATTGCCGCCGGTTCTGGGCGCCGACCGGATGGCGGAAATCGCGATGGGGTATCTGGAGGCGAAGCCGTAGCGCTTTGGTTCGCCGGGGTTTGGAATGAAAAACCCCCGGAAGCGGGGCTTCCGGGGGGTGCGTAGAGCTTGCCTTCGAGAGTTCAGATTAAAATCTGTAACCGACCTTGAGCGACAGGCCGATGGCGTCGGCATCGCCGAAATCGGTGAAGGGCGCGCCGGGAACCTGCGAACCGGAGGTACCTTTGAGCCAGCGGTATTCACCGGCAAGCTGTAGCCGCAGGCCTTCGTCGCTTTCGAAGATCACGCCGCCGCCGAGGCTGTAACCACCATCGATGCTTTTGAAGAGGCTGATTTCTTCGCCGCCATCGGCCTCGTAGCTGCCCGTGACGAAGCCCGCGAGGTTCTCGTTGAACCGCTGGGCGACCGTCAGGCGATAGGTGAAGACGTCTTCGGTGTATTCGACGACGGGGCGACCGAAAGCCGGGTTGGCCAGAAAGTTCGGGGGCGTCAGGTTGACACCATCCCAATTTACCCAGCGAACGCTTGCCTTCACGAGCGTGGATTGAGAAATTGGGGCCTGCAAATCGAGGTTCACAGATTGGGGCGTTTCAAGATCGAATTTCGATGGTGCCGAAACGAATCCGGTGCGACCGAAGAAGGTTTCCGTCGTATCGATGTCATGGGTGATCGCGGAGTTATAGGTCAGCGCGGCCCGAATTTTATATTCTGGCACCTCCGCCGCCGCACCCGCGACGAAACCGAAGCCGGTGTCTTTAAGGTCGATCTGATAAACCGGGGGAAAGCCTGGCGCTGCGAATGGACCCTGTAGGTCGATCGAACTGACCTGAAGGCGAGGTCCACCATAGACGCTGAAATTCTCGCCGAGCTTGAAGCGTCCTACTGCCGTGAAGGTGGTTGCAATAACATCGGCGGCGGTGCCGTCGAATGGACCGGCTTCATAGGTGGTTTTGCGGTAGAAAGGCGTGTCGTAGATGAGCGCGCCGGAGATGCGATCCGTGAAGTCGAATTTCGCGCCGAAGGTGCCGAAGCGGAGGTCATCGGCGATATTGCCGGAATCGCCCGCAATGTTGCTGCCCTCGACATCAGCCGTGACCATCCCGACGCTGCCCTCGATGTAGTTGCCTTCCTCGAAGATGATGCCGATGGGCTGGCCCGTCAGGTCGAAGCCGCCAGCATGGGACAGCGACGGTGCAAGCGCGATGGTCGAGGCGCATAGCAGCGTTTTCAGATTTTTCATTCGAATGTCTTCCCTTATCGCCAGAACCGTCAGGATTGCAGCCCTGCGATGCGGTCTGGGTAATTCAGCTTCCCTAAGGAGCGCATCGACGTCGGACGCGCCCTCATTTTTTGGATCGTTCGGCTCGGAAAAGGACGAAATGCAAATATGCGGCATTCATCATACGGGGTAAACGGAACTTTGGCTTTTTGCGTAGCGTGGCAAAGCGGGGTTTTCCACGCTGACCCTGCGTCAATTGGTACGATGGCCGGGATTGTGGCCCCGCATGTTGTTGCGAAGCAACAATGTGCCCGCGATGCGCGATACAGGCGGCGCGAAAACCCCTTTATGGTAAATCGTGGTCGGGGTGAGGGGTGGTCTATCGCATCCCGCCCAAAATCGAAGGCGGAAATCGGCATGGCATCGCGACGGGCCATTGCCGTCGAGAGGGCATCTGCGATAGATTGCGCGAAACACGGACGGAGACTCCAACGACATGGCGATCCTGCGCGATATCTTTACCTGGTGGCATGGTACGACCCTGGGCACGAAACTCTTCACCGCGCGCCATGGCGAGAAGGTGGGCGAGGACGAATTCGGCAACACCTATTACCGAAATGCCGACGATAGCCGCCGCTGGGTGCTCTATACCACCGAGAGCGAGGCATCGCGCATCTCGACCGATTGGTTCGGGTGGATACACCATACCTTCGAGGAACCGCCGACCGTCTCACCCGTGCGGAACTGGGCGTGGCAGAAGGACCGCATCTACAACAAGACCGGCACCGATGAAGCGTATCGCCCGCCGGGCAGTCTGGTGACGCTGGGCCGCGACGAGGCATCCGCCAAACCCGCCTATACACCATGGGTTCCCGACTGATCTTTCCCTGCACCGATCCTTTTTCAAGGAGGTCGTGATGGCCAATAATATCGTCGAAACCCTGATCGGTGCCGTTGTGCTGACCGTTGCCGGTGGATTCTTGTATTACGCCAGCCAGAGCGCCGATCTGGGGGGGAGCCGCAGCTATCCCCTGACCGCGCAGTTCTTCAAGGCGGATGGCATCGGCACGGGGGGGGATGTGCGCGTCTCCGGCGTGAAGGTCGGGACCGTGGATAGCGTGGAACTCGACAGCACGACCTTTCAGGCCAAGCTGACGATGGCGATGCGCAGCGATGTGAAGCTGCCCAGCGATTCCTCGGCCAAGATCGCGAGCGACGGGCTGCTGGGTGGATCGTATGTTTCGATCGAGCCGGGGGGGTCGGAATACTTTCTCGAATCCGGCGAGGCCATCGAACACACGCAAGGCTCTGTCAGTTTGCTGGACCTGATCGGAAAAGCCGTTGCCGGAACGAACTGACCACTGGTCGGCGGACCGTTACGAGACCAATGCGCGCTTCGTGTCCGACCTTGGGGCCGGGGTGTTCGATTGGCTGGCCCCGCAGGCGGGGGAGCGTATCCTCGATCTGGGTTGTGGTGACGGGGCATTGACCGAGCGGTTGATCGCCGCCGGGGCCGATGTGGTCGGGACGGATTACAGCGCGGATATGGTGGCGGGTGCCAAGGCGCGGGGAATCGATGCGCGTGTGATGGATGGTCATGCGCTGGATTTCGACCGGGAATTCGATGCGGTCTTCTCGAATGCCGCGCTGCATTGGATGACCGATCCCGATGCGGTGATCGCGGGGGTGGCGCGGGCGCTGCGACCCGGTGGGCGGTTCGTGGCGGAATTCGGCGGGCATGGCAACGTCGCGGCCATCCGGGTGGCGCTGTCCTCGGTGATCGAACGGCTGACCGGGCAGGTGGATGCGCCGGGGGATATTTGGTATTTCCCTAGCTGCGCCGAGCATGGCGCGCGGCTGGAGCGGGCGGGCTTTGCCGTGGATCGCATCGCCCTGATCCCGCGCCCGACGCCGATTCCGTCGGATATGGCCGGGTGGCTGGAAACGCTGGCCGCGCCGGTGCTGGGCAGTGTGGATGAAGGGTTGCGCGGACAGGTGCGCGACGAGGCAGCGGCCCTGCTGCGCCCGGCGTTATGCGATGCGGAGGGGAACTGGACGGCGGATTACATGCGCATCCGGTTCGAGGCCCGGCTGAAATCCCCTTGAGCGTAGGGGAGGCGATGGTATTTTCTACGGCGGCAGGAACCTTGATGCCAAGGTGATCGACCTTTACAAGAGGGTCAATATGTCCTCTGGCCCGGCATCCGCCGCCAGCGCCCCGAAATCCGCGCGGTCGCGTAGGGCGGTTTGGAGCATGGCTTGGTAGCGGTTGCGGCTGATGCCTATGCCGCCCATCGACGTGAGGTGTTCGGTCGTGAATTGGGTGTCGAGCAGGCGGTAGCCCCCCACTCGAAGCCGTGCGACCAACCAGACGAGGGCGATCTTGCTGGCGTCGCGCTCGTGGGAAAACATGCTCTCGCCGAAGAAGGCCGAGCCGATGGCGATGCCGTAGAGGCCGCCGATGCGGGTGGTATCGCGCCATATCTCGACGCTATGGGCGAAGCCGCGATGGTGCAGGGCGGTGTAGAGATCAAGGATCGTGTCGTTGATCCATGTCTCATCGCGTTCAGCGCAATCGACCATTGTGCCCCGGAAATCGCGGTTCACATGCACCTCGAACCCGCCGCGCCGGATCGTTTTGCGCAAGGTGCGCGAGACGTGCAGGCCGTCGAGGGGGATGATGCCGCGCTCATGCGGGTCGACCCAGTATAGGTCTTCCTGGCTGCCCTCGCTGCCCATCGGAAAAATACCGAGGGAATAGGCCTGCAACAGCAGGTCGGGGGTCAGGGGCAGGTCTTCATCGGCCATTACTTCGATGTGGTGGATTCGATCCAGTGTTCAAGCCAGTGAATGTCGTAGTCGTTCGACAGGAAGTCCGGTGCCTCCAGCAAATCGCGGAATAGCGGGATGGTCGTTTCCACGCCGTCGATGATCGTTTCGTCGAGGGCGCGGCGAACACGGGCGATGCATTCGTCGCGGTCGCGGCCATGGGCGATCAGCTTGCCGATCAGGCTGTCGTAATAGGGGGGGATGCGGTAGCCCGCGTAGAGGCCGGAATCCATCCGCACGCCGTAGCCGCCGGGGGGGTGATAGCCGACCACGGTGCCGGGGGAGGGGGTAAAGGTGCGCGGGTTCTCGGCGTTGATGCGGCATTCGATGGCGTGGCCGTTCGGGACGAGATCTTCTTGCTTGAACGAGAGGGGCAGGCCGGAGGCGACGCGGATTTGCTCGCGCACCAGATCGACGCCGTAAACCATCTCGGTGACGGGATGCTCGACCTGTAGACGGGTATTCATCTCGATGAAATAGAAACCGCCGTTTTCGTAGAGAAACTCGATGGTACCCGCACCCAGATAGCCCAGTTCGCGCAGGGCGACGGCGCAGCGTTCGCCGATATCGGCGCGTTCCTGCGGGGACAGCATGGGGGAGGGGGCTTCCTCCAGCACCTTTTGGTTTCGGCGTTGCAGCGAGCAATCGCGCTCGCCCAAGTGAACGACGGTGCCGTGGCTGTCGGCCATGATCTGGATTTCGATATGGCGTGGCTCGCCAAGGTATTTTTCCAGATAGACCGCCGTGTTGCCGAAGGCGGCACCGGCCTCGGAGCGGGCCGTCGAGAGTGCGGTGGAGAGGTCTTGTGGCGTTCGGGCCAGCTTCATGCCGCGTCCGCCGCCACCTGCGGTCGCCTTGACCAATACGGGGAAGCCGATCTCGTTGGCGACTTTCAGCGCCTCGGCATCCTCGGTGACTTCGCCATCCGAGCCGGGCACGACGGGCACGCCAAGGCGCTTCATCGCGTCCTTGGCGGTGATCTTGTCGCCCATCATGGTGATATGGTCGGCGGTCGGGCCGATGAAGGTGATGTCGTGCTCGGCCACGATCCGCGCGAAGGAGGCGTTTTCGGACAGGAAGCCGTAGCCGGGGTGGATCGCCTGTGCGCCGGTCATCTCGGCGGCGGCGATGAGGGCGGGGACGTTGAGATAGCTGTTCGTCGCCGAAGGGGGACCGATACAGACCGTTTCGTCGGCGAGGCGCACATGCATGGCATCGGCATCGGCGGTCGAATGCACGGCGACGGTGCGGATGCCCATTTCGCGGCAGGCGCGCTGGATGCGTAGGGCGATTTCGCCGCGATTGGCGATGAGGATTTTCTCGAACATGGTGCGCTATTCGATGACCACGAGGGGCATTCCGAATTCGACCGGGTCGCCATCCGTCACCAAGATCGCGCGCAGAGTGCCAGCGCGGGGCGAGGGTATCTGGTTCATCGTCTTCATCGCCTCGATGATCAGGAGTGTCTGGCCTTCGGTCACCGTGTCGCCGACCGAGACGAAATTGGCGGCACCCGGTTCGGGGGCGAGGTAGGCGGTGCCGACCATCGGCGAGGGGACCATGCCGGGGTTGCTGGCCGGGTCGGCGGCGGGGGCGGCCTCCGGTGCAGGGGTTGCGGCGGCCTGTGGCGCGGGGGCGGCCATGACCGGCGCGGCGTCGGCCACCGGCGTGGGTGCGGCGGTTACCTGCACGGGGGCCGGGCGCTGCTTGCTGAGGCGGACTTTGAGGGTATCGTCTTCGCCGTATTCGCGGCGAACCTCGATCTCGTTCAGGTCGCTATCCTTCAGCATCGCTGCAAGCGCGCTGATGAAGGTGACATCTGCGTCTGTCTTGTCACTGCTCATCGGGGCGTGCCTCGTTCTTTGTGGTCAGAGCTTGGATTTTTTTGGTCATACGGATTTCGGAGCAAGAATTCGGGCAATCGCGTCGAGCGCCAGCAGGTATCCTTGCGAGCCAAGCCCGCATATCACGCCTGTCGCCGCTTTTGAAACCCATGAATGCGAACGAAACTCTTCGCGCCGGTGGACGTTCGAGAGGTGAACCTCGATGATCGGCCCCTCGAAGGCAAGCAAAGCGTCCATTATTGCAACCGATGTATGGGTATAGGCGGCGGGGTTGATGGCAATTGCCGCCGCCTCGTCGCGCGCACGGTGGATCGTCTCGACGATCTCGCCTTCGTGGTTGGATTGGTGAAAGCGGATGGTCAGGCCAAGGTCTTCGCCCTTGGCGATGCAGGATGCCTCGACATCGGCAAGAGTCTCGTGCCCGTATATCTCTGGCTGGCGTTTGCCGAGAAGGTTCAGATTGGGGCCGTTGAGGACGAATACGGTCGGCATAGCTGGCCTGTCGGTGTGGTCGGGATGTTTTGTTTACACCGATTGACGGGTCGTGGCACGAAAAATACCGTGGCAATCGCTTGAAAGAGTTTTTGGCTGCCCCGCGCAGCGGCGGGGCCTCCCTATGCTTTTTGTTGGTTACAAATCATAGGAGATCCCGCATCTGCAAAGCGTCATTTATAGCTAATTGCGTTCGGGACAGCAGCATTTCTTCTTCGAGCGATTGCCGTGGCTGTAGCAGCGCGCGCTTGACTTTCGATGGATTTTCGTGTCGTTTGTTCATGTTTTGTTTTTAATGAGGAGACGCGCCGTACATGAGTTGGACCCGCTGCATCGAGATCAATCGCCTAGACCTTTTGCCCATTGTGGCGAGGATTCTGGGGATGTTGGGCGGTGGGGAGACGGTGTTGCGGCATGTGCATCTGGCGATTTTGGCGTTGCTGCTGCCAGCGGAATCGGCGCTGCGGCGACTGATTGCGATTGCGGCGAAGGATATCGTCGTGAAGCCCCGCACGAAGCGAGCACCTCCATCGGGGAAGATTCCGAAGGGGTCGGGCGGGCGAAAGCCTGTCTTTGTGGTGATTGATCCACGCAAGGAAGTTGGACCGCCGAAGCAGAAGAAAGCTCCGGGATTCGGGCCGAACGTGCGAGGGTTCGATGATCTGGATATCTCGCCGCCGGGTCGTATGGAGATTTTGCCGGATGATCCGGTCAGTGCTGCTGCTTTGCGGCGTCGGGTCGAGGCGTTGGTTGCGGCGATGAACGATATTCCGGGGCAAGCGAGACGGTTGGCGAGGAAGCAGGCCGGGATGAAGAGGCCGCTGCGGGTGATGCGTCCGGGCCGGCCACCGGGGCATATTGCGCGGGGAAAGCGACCCATCGATCTGCTGCTGCGGGAGGTGCATGAGCTGGCGCTGATGGCGCTGGCGGGAATGAAAGCGCCTCCGTAGGTTTTAAGGATGAGGGTGTACGGATGGGGCCACCGCTGCCGGGCGGGGGGTGATTTGGTGTGTCTGCTGTTTGGAGTATGTCACGTAAACAAGCTCGGTGAAGGGGGAGTGCGGTGGGTTTT
>CALJIU010000066.1 GCA_937974055.1 uncultured Neomegalonema sp.
CGGCCCAGCTTCTTTGCGATGAAATACCTGCAGCAGAAGGGGTACCGCGTGATTCCGGTCAATCCGGGGCTGGCGGGGCAGGAAATCCTTGGCGAGACGGTCTATGGCGCGCTGGCCGATGTGCCGGGACCGTTCGAGATGGTGGATATCTTTCGTAACTCCGAAGCGGCGCTTGGGGTGACGCGGGAGGCGGTGGCGCTGGCCGGGGACAAGGGTATCCGCATCGTCTGGATGCAGCTAGGGGTGGTGAACGAGGCGGCGGCGACGGAGGCCCGCGCGGCGGGGCTGGAGGTGGTGATGGATCGCTGCCCGAAGATCGAGTTTGGGCGGTTGAACGCGGAACTGAGCTGGGGCGGGTTCGATTCGGGGGTCATCAGCGCAAAGCGGCGGCGGGTTTGACGGCTATGGCAAACCTTGCCATAGTCTGCGCAGGAGGTGCCGTATGGCGACGATGAATATATCCCTGCCCGACCAGATGAAGGAATGGGTGGAGGCGCAGACGAAGGATGGCCGCTACGCCAATTCGAGCGATTATATGCGTGATCTTATCCGGCGGGATCGGGAACGGGCTGAAGCCTTTGCCTTGATGCAGGCTGAGATAACGAAAGGCATTGAGAGCGGAGATTATCAGGACGTCAACATAGAGGATTTCCTCGCGACCATGCACACCGCAGATGTCGAAGCCTAAAATTTCCGGCATCGTTTTCTCCAGTGAAGCGCGCCTGGATCTTCGAGATATATGGCGTTTCACCAAAAGGCGATGGTCGTCGGCACAGGCGGATACTTACCTTCGTGGCATTGACGAGGTTGTGCGCCGGCTAGGTGATTTTCCGATGATCGCCAGAGAGCGGATTGAGTTCGATCCTCCCGTCAGGATCGCCCATCATAAATCTCATTTGATCGTCTACAGGATCGATGGAAGCATACTCAGAATAGACAGGATCATGCACGCTAGCAGCAACTGGCAGGTGATCCTCATGGATAGTGAGGGCCACCCATGACCCGCCGCAAGACACATGAATACGGCTTTGAGACGCGCATGGTTCATGCGGGGGCGCAGCCTGAACCCGTGACTGGGGCGCGGCAGACGCCGATCTTTCAGAACACATCCTACGTTTTCCACGACGCGGATGACGCGGCGTCGCTGTTCAACTTGCAAAGCTTTGGCTTCATCTATTCGCGCCTGTCCAATCCCACCGTCGCGGTGCTGGAGGAGCGGTTGGCCAGCCTCGAAGGCGGGCGGGGGACGACGTGTTGTGGGTCGGGCCATGCCGCGCAGTTGCTGGCGTTTTTTGCGATTCTGGAGCCGGGGGACCGGTTCATCGCCTCCACGCGGCTCTATGGCGGGTCGGTGACGCAGTTCGGCAAGACCTTTCGCAAATTCGACTGGCATTGTGATTTCGTGGATTTCGATGAGCCGGAGGCGATCCGCCGCGCGCTGACGCCGAAGACCAAGGCGATCTTTTGCGAGGCGCTGGCCAATCCCGGCGGGGTCGTCACCGATCTTGAGGCCGTCTCGGCGGTGGCGAAGGAGGCGGGGCTGCCGCTGATCGTGGATAACACGATGGCCACGCCGTACCTGTGCCGACCCATCGAATGGGGGGCGGATATCGTGACCCATTCGACGACCAAGTTCCTGAGCGGCAACGGCACGTCGATGGGTGGGGCGATGATCGATTCGGGGCTGTTTGATTGGTCCGCCGTGCCGGATCGTTTTCCGGGTCTGGCCTCGCCGGAGGAGGCCTATCACGGGCTGAATTTCTACGAGAGCTTCGGCGATATGGCGCTGACGGTGCATGGCCATGCGATCGGGCTGCGCGATCTGGGGCCGACGATGGCCCCGATGAATGCCTTTCAGTCGATTCTCGGCATCGAAAGCCTCGCCATGCGGATGCGCCGACATTGCGAGAATGCGCAGATGGTCGCGGAGTTTCTGGAGGGGCATGAGCGGGTGGCGTGGGTGCGCCATGCGGGGTTGCCCTCCAGCCCATACCACGCGCTGGCGCAGAAATATCTGGAGAACGGGTTCGGCGCGGTCTTCACCTTTGGTGTGAAGGGCGGCTATGAGGCGGGGTTGAAGGTGGTCGAAGGCGTCGAATTGTTCAGTCACCTCGCCAATATCGGTGATGCCCGCTCGCTGATCCTGCACCCGGCCAGCACGACCCACCGGCAGTTGACCTCCGAACAGCGCGAAGCGGCGGGTACGGGGGATGACGTGATCCGGCTGAGCATCGGAGTCGAGACACCCGAAGACCTGATCCGGGATCTGGATCGGGCGCTAACAAGATGACGCATCGGTTTTTGCTGATTTATCCCTTGCCACCACGCCATTGGTTTTATATTGAGCCTCACACCGGTCGGATGGTCCCTTCGTCTATCGGTTAGGACGCCAGGTTTTCAACCTGGAAAGAGGGGTTCGATTCCCCTAGGGACTACCACCGGTGATTTCATTCCGACTGCGATGGTGAACCGCATAATGGTCGGCTCGGTATTCGCCATATCCCTTATCATATATGTTACCGCGTTGGTCGCCGAGCGTCATATCGCTTGGCATCGCCGCGAAGGATGGCTGGAGCCGAAGCATCCGCTTTGGGAGGCATACTGGAACATGACCCCCAGGTGGCGGCGTCATCGTTACAACCCCGAACATTACGAATTCAGCCCCCGCATCGACCGGCCCTTGTCGATCATCCGGCGTATGGCGCGGATCGTGGCGGTGGTATCGGGGGCGGCACTCCTCGCACGGATCGCGTTCTACGCGATCCGATGAGCATCGGCTGACACCTTCATTCCCGGCGCATGGCGGAGGTGAATGCAGGTGTCTTTTGCACATATCGGGATATATGCCGCTACGCCTTCACCCGCTCGCTCTTCGGGTCGTAGAGCGGTTTTAGGCTGGCGGTGGCCGCGACCAGCGTGCCTGCGACCTCGATCTCGTAGGCATCGGCTAGCATCTCCGCCGGTTTCTCGCCTTCCTGCGCGCAGGGGACGTAACCGAGGCCGATGGCACCGCCGAGGTGGTGGCCGTAATTGCCGCTGGTCAGGAAGCCGACGATCTCGCCGTTTCGGCGGATCGGTTCATTGTGGTAGAGTAGCGGTTCGGGGTCGTTCAGCTTGAATTGCATCAGGCGCTTGGTCAGGCCCGTCTGCTTTTTGCGCAGCACCGCCTCACGCCCGAAGAAATCGCCGAATTTCGACGGTTGCTTGTCGGTCTTGACCGCGAAGCCGAGGCCCGCCTCCAACACGTGGTCCTCGTCGGTGATATCATGGCCGTAATGGCGGAAGGCTTTCTCCATGCGGCAGGAATCGAGGACGTGCAGGCCGCAATGTTTGATCGCCCCCGCTTGCATCAGCCGTTCATAGACATATCCGGCCATGTCGGCGCTGACATACAATTCCCACCCCAGCTCGCCCACATAGGTGACGCGGTGGGCGCGGATGCGGACCATGCCGAACTCGACCTCCTGCATGGTGCCGAACGGGAATGCATCGTTTGACAGATCGGCGTCGATAAGGGGTTGCAGCACCTCGCGCGAGCGTGGACCCATGACGACCATGACCGCCTCCATCGGCGTCACGTCGAGCACGGCGCAGCGGGCGTTGTCAGGCATGGTGCGCTTGACCCATGCGATATCGCGCTGGGGCGTGGCGGCGGGGGTGACGACGATGAAGCTGTCATCGGCGAGGCGTGTGACGGTCACGTCCGCCTCGATCCCGCCGCGTTCGTTCAGCCATTGGGTATAGACGATCTTGCCCGGTTCGACCGCCACGTCGTTGCCGCAGAGGCGTTGCAGCACGGCCTCGGCATCCGCGCCCTCGACGCGCAGCTTGCCGAAGCTGGACATGTCGAACAGGCCAACATCCTCGCGCACGGCCCTGTGTTCGGCGGCGGCATTGTCGAACCAGTTCTGGCGGCCCCAGCTGTATTCGTA
>CALJIU010000067.1 GCA_937974055.1 uncultured Neomegalonema sp.
GTCCAGATCGCGCAGGTAGGGCGCGCCGGTCATGGGGATGAAGATCGATTTCGGCCCGCCAAGCTGCACCGTCTTGCCCGGATCGCGGGCGTGCAGGGTGATGTCGGACGGGATCGAGGCGATGAGGCCACGCACCAGATCGCGGTCGAGATGCACCCGGTCGCCGTCGCGGATATCGGCCCCCGCCGCCCGCCAGTCGCGGATCGCCTCGTCATCGCGGAAGATGACACCGACATTTTCGAGGATATCCATCGAGGCGGCGTCAATCCGCTCGATCTGCTCCGGCGACATGGGTTCGGTCAGCGGCAGGCCGCGCGTGAGGGTGGGCAGCATCGGCTCGCGCACATCATTGCGCATCGTGCGACGGGAGGAGCGTCCGCCGCGACGGGTCTTGCCACTCGCTTCGACGGTCATTGAATCATTTCCAAATGATACTTAGATAGGAGTTGTAAAGGCAAAGGAGTGTATTCCTATGATTGAAGTTGCAGCAGGTCTCGCTATTGCTGATAAGACTGTAAAGACCGTTCGTGGTTTATTAGGACTTCTCAAAGAGACAAAAGATGCTATTAAACAAGACAACCCTGAAGTAGCTGAAAGGCTTGGCGAAGTTAGAGAAGCAATTAATGAGACGCTTGACCAGATTATAGACCTGAAGGCACAGCATCTTGAACTTTTGCAACAAAATATAGAATTGAAGAAAGCTAACGACATAGAAGCGCAATTCACTCTCTCCAATATTGCACGGACAGGTAAGACTTTTGTCTATGTTCCTAAGGAACCCGAAAAGCATCCTGATAAATTGATGCTTTGTCCAATATGCGCGGACAAGGGGAGCAAGTGTCCTTTGAGTGTGAATTCCCCTGCTTTTTATGCGCATTGCGGTGCGTGTGAAAGTAACTTCAAGATAAATGGTTACACCCCACCGAGGCGTCGCCGTGTAACAGGAGTATAGTGGGACGATACTCATCCCACGTTATCCCCGCTCGCCGGATCACTCAGGTCGATCCAGATCGTCTTCAACTCGGTATACTGGTCATGGGCTTGGAGGCCATTATCGCGACCGCCGAAGCCCGATTGCTTGTACCCGCCGAACGGCGTCGAGATATCGCCCTCGCCATAGCAATTGATCGTCACGGTTCCCGCCTTGATCGCCCGCGCCGTCCGCAGGGCGCGTTTGCCATTGGCGGTGAAGACGCTGGCGGTCAGGCCATAGGGCACGTCGTTCGCCGTCAGGATCGCATCCTCGACCGAGGCAACCTCGATCACCGACAAGATCGGGCCGAAGATTTCCTCCTGCGCCAGCTTACTGCCGATGGGAACATCGTCGAAGATGGTCGGCTCGACGAAGGTGCCTTTGATCGTACCCCCCGCCAGCGGTTTCTTGCCCTTGGGTTTCAGATAGCTGTCGACCTTCTTGGCGTGGTCCTTGTCGATCAGCGCGCCAAGGTGATTGGCGGGGTCCAGCGGGTCGCCGGTCTTCCAATCGCGCAGTCGCGCGAGGATGCGCTCCATCAGCGGGGCTTTGACGGATTTTTGCACGATCAATCGCGAACAGGCGGAACAATTCTCGCCCATATTCCAGAACGCCGCATTGACGATATGCTCGGCCACGAGGTCGAGATCTTCGGCATCGTCCAGCACGATAGCGGGGTTCTTGCCGCCGCATTCGAGGACGATTTTCTTGAGGTTGCTATCGGCGGAATACCGCAAGAACCGCCGCCCCGTCTCGGTCGAGCCGGTGAAGCTGACCACATCCACATCCATGTGCATCCCCAGCGGTTCGCCGACCGAGGGGCCATCGCCGGGGAGGACTTGCAGCACCCCGCGCGGCACCCCCGCCTCCGCCGCCAATTCCGCCACGCGCAGGGCGGTCAGCGAGGTTTGCTCGGCGGGTTTGACGATGACCGAATTACCCGCCGCCAGCGCCGGACCGATCTTCCATGCCAGCATCAGCAGCGGAAAGTTCCACGGCAGCACGGCGGCGACCACGCCCACCGGCTCGCGCAGGATCATCGCAATCGCGTCATCGCCTGCGGGGGCGGTCTGATCGTACAGCTTATCGGCGGCCTCGGCGTGCCATTTGATCGTGTGGATCGTCTCCGGAATGTCGATCATCTCGCAATCGCGGATCGGCTTGCCGCTGTCGAGGCTTTCCATCACCGCCAATTCGCGGCGGTTGCGGGTGATGAGTTTACACAGCCGAATGAGCACATCTTTGCGCTCGGACGGATGCAGTTTTGACCAGCGGCCTTGGTCAAAAGCGTCGCGCGCCTTTTGCACGGCGAAATCGACGTCTTGCGCGTTGCAGCCGGTAATTTCGGCGTTGATCTTGCCGGTGGCCGGGTTCGTCGTCGTCAGCATCGCGCCATTGCCCGCGCGGTATCCCCCGTCGATAAAGGCGGTGCGGGGAAAATCGAGGCTGGCGGCGATGGCCTGATATTCGGCATGGGTCAGCAGATCGCTCATGGCGCAGTCCCTCTCTCGATGGCTGCGAGAGCCGTGTTCATCGTGCGGATCACCTGCGCCAATTCGCGCTTGTCGTCCTTGTTCAGCGGTTGCAGCGGGCGGCGGGGCGGGCCGCATTCGACGCCGCGCAGGGTCAGGCCGTGCTTGATGCATTGCACGAACTTGCCGCCCTGTTCCAGCACCCGCATCAGGGGCAGCATCGCCGACATGATCGCCCGGCCCTTGGTGAAATCGCCCTCCACCGCACAGGCCCGGTACATCGCGATATGCGCTTCGGGGGCGAAATTCGACCCCGCACAGACCCAAGACCGCGCCCCCCACGCAAAGAATTCCAGCGCCTGATCGTCCATCCCGCAGGACAGCGCGATATGCGGGTAATCGCGGGCCAGCATGTGCAGGCGGTTCGGATCGCCCGAACTTTCCTTGATCGCGCGAAAATTGGGCGAACGGCCCAGCCGGTCGAGCGTTTCCTCGTCCATATTCACGCTCATCCGGCCCGGATAATTGTACAGCATCACCGGCAAATTCGCGGCCCGGTCGATGGCCAGGGCGTGCAGCGCAATTTCGCGAGCGGTGGGATAGGCATAGGGCGGCGTCGCGACCAACAGCGCATCGGCCCCGGCGGCCTTCGCCGCCTCGGCATACAGGATGCTATCCTCGGTACGGATGGCCCCTGTGCCGACGATCATGGGCAGGCGGGTGCCGATGATATCCTTGGCCAGCCCCATCATTGCAATGCGCTCATCGCTGCTTTGCGCGTAGTATTCGCCGGTCGTTCCCGCGACGATGATGCCGTGCACGCCCTTGTCGATCAGAAATTCGATGGCCTCGGCAAAGGCGTCGCGGTTTGGCGAGTGGTCATCGTAATAGGGTGTGACCACCGGGGTGTAGATGCCTTCAAACTGCACGGGATGCGCCTTTCGTTTGGTCGAGATCGAAGGGAAGGGGGTCGGGCCGCACGTACCGCTCGATCCGTTCGCGCGACAGGGTCCAATGCGCCAGCGTCAGCTCGACGATGCGGGCCGGTTCGCGCGCCTCGATGGCGGCGATCATCGCGTCATGCTGGTCGCAGGCGACCCGTATATTGGTCGTTTCCGCCGTGGTTTTGGGGCGAAAGAACATCTGCCCCATGCGGGTATGGTCGATCAGCAGGCGGTGCAAGCTGGGCAGCAGGTAGGGATTGCCCGCCATATCGCCCAGTTGGCGGTGAAACGCATGGTTCGCCATGACCATGCCATTCGCGTCCCCCGCCGCACAGGCCGCGCGAAAGCCCTCCTGCTTGGCTTTCAATACCGTCAATTGCGAGGCCGTGCCGTTCTCGGCGGCAAGGCGGGCAATCGCGGCGTAGATCATCGGCGCGGACTGAAAGAACGTCCGCATATCGCTCAGGTCCATCGAAGAAACCTTCGCGCCCCGGTTCTCCTCCAGCGTCAGATAGCCGGTGCCCGCAAGGCGCTGAAACACTTCGCGCAGGGGCGTGCGGGACAGGGCATATTCCTCCGACAGCGCGGCCTCGTCCAGCATCGTACCGGGCGCGATATCCAAGGTGAGGATACGCTCGACCAATGCCGTTTCGCAGACCTGCTTACGATTGATTTTCACGTGAACGCCCCGCCGCGACTCATCTTGCATACAAGATGTATACATCTAAGCGGGGTAATGTGAACCGAAAAATGAGGGCAGGAGAGGTGGACGAATGAGCGTCGAACCATCTACTTGGTCATTGTCGGGCTTGTCCCGACGATCCATAGTGGCTGCATGTGCACTTCTTGCAATCATGGATCGTCGGAACGAGTCCGACGATGACTTGCTAGAGATGTCAAATCATTCACTTGACTACCCTAAAGGACAGGGCGGTATGCACCGCTCTTATATCTGATGAACCGTCAGATCCTCGCCGCAGACATCCCGCGCGATATCGACCACATGGCGGTGGTGGGTCAGGTAGATTGCCTGCCCCATGCGCCCGATACGGGCCATCAGCGTACAGGCGGCGCGGGTGCGGTCTTCATCGAATGTCTCGAAGATATCGTCGCAGAAGAACGGCAGTACGGCCCCCGTTGCGGCCATTTGCTCATAGGCGGCGGCGCGCAGGGCGAGGAATAGTTGGAACCGTGTTCCCTTCGAC
>CALJIU010000068.1 GCA_937974055.1 uncultured Neomegalonema sp.
TATAAAGTAGTAATTGCTATTTATTAGGCATCAATCGCAAGAAACTGCATCTTTGCTCATGCTATCGATGGAACAAGAATGAAAATCGAGTCTCTCGAACCCCGTGCGAAACCATCGCAATCTCGTGCGGAAAAGACGGTCGAGCGCATTCTCGAAACGACCGGAGAAATGCTGGAAACGCATGGATTTGAGAAGCTGACCACGAACAAGATATGTGAAGCGGCAAGCATGACGCCGCCCGCCCTGTACCGATACTTTCCCAATAAATACGCCATCGTATCGAAGCTGGCAGAGCGCCTGATGGAGCTTCAGAACAAGGATATGGTCTATTGGGGGGTGAAACTGAGTGAAACGGGTTTCACCGCAGACAGTCTTTCCGGTGTGCTCAAGAGTCAGGTGCAGATTACCCGCGACTTTCCCGGCGGCACGGCAATCCTGAAAACCCTGTATGCGACACCCCAACTCGCCGAAATCCGGCTGACATCACACCGCGAGACGACAGAAGCCCTCGCCAGTTTGCTGCCAGACTTCAAGAAGCGGCTGGGCAAGAAAGAAGCCCTGCGGCGGTTGAGGCTGGCCATCGAGATCGGCAATTCGGTCATCGAAATGATCGTCGAAAATGACGAGCTTGATGAACGGGCGACGATTCGTGACGCTGCTGAAATCATAGAATTCTATCTCGCCCGGTAGCGGGCGACAAATCCCCCACCATCACCGATGACAGCAACGAATTCACTTCGATTTCTGACGTAGCAGCTTGTATTCAACATCGCTGAGGGGGCGGTCGTCATCGGTCAGGATGCGATGCGCGTCGCCTTCGGGGTCATCGTACTGACTGCTGCGGATCGTCCAGAAAAACCCCGCAAGCGCGATGATGCCCAGAGCGATGGAGATCGGGATCAGGTAGAGGATCGCGTTCATCGGGGCATCCTGAGTCGCAGGCCGTTCGCGAGGACGGCGACGGAAGATGAGGACATCAGGATGGCCGCGAGCAAGGGGCTGAGAAACCCGCACAGCGCCAGAGGCACCGTCACCAGATTGTAGACCGTGGCGAAGCGCAGATTCTGACGGATCAAGCCACCGGCCTGCCGCGCCATCACGATCGCGGGGATAAGGCGCGCGGGGTCGGGGGATAGCAGCACGATATCCGCCGCCGCCTGTGCCACTTGCGTCGCCTGCGAAAAAGACGCGGAGACGGGGGCACCGGCCAATGCGGGCGCATCGTTGATCCCGTCACCCAGCATCAGCACAGGGTCGGTCTGCTCGCGCAACACCGTCAGCTTGGCGTCGGGGCGCAGGTCGGCCCGCCAATCCGCGATACCATGCGCATCGGCAAACCGGCGCACGGACGACGCCCGGTCCCCCGACAGAAGGGTGAGCGGAATCCCAAGCGCGCCGAGGCCGTCGGTAAAGCCGGATAGTCCGGGGCGCGGTTCCTCGGCAAAGGCGAAGCGCGTCGCGGTGCCGTCGGGATCACGATACCAAATCTCCGGCCCCTCCCCTTCCGAAGCCGCCCCCGCGAAGGCCGCCGAACCGAGGCGTGCGCCATCCGGCCCCATCACCCCCTCGCCCGCGATTTCCCTGAGGTTGGGGGCGGCTTCGGCTGGGATCGCCTTGGTCAGCGCGCGGGCGAGGGGGTGGACGCTGCCCGCCGCCAGCGGCGCGGCCTTGGTCAGCGCGTCGATATCGCCGCTTGGCTTTAGCGTGGCGGTGGTCAGGGTGCCGGTCTTGTCGGCAAAGACCCGCGTGATGGTGGCCAGCGCCTCCAGCGCCGCGCCGGATTTCAGGACGATCCCCTCGCGCATCAGCAGATCGACGGCCCGCGCGCTGACGGCGGGGGTCGCGAGGCCCGCCGCGCAGGGACAGGTCACGACCAGCACCGCCACCGCGATCATCAGGGCATCCGCGAAGGGGGCACCCGCCACGAAATACCACCACCCGAAGCCGACACAGCCGCCGATCAACACCGTTGGCACATAGCCCTTGGCGAAGCGGTCGGCCATGTCCTGTACGCGGCCCTTATGCTGCGCCGCTTCCTCGGCCAGCACCGCCATGCGCCCGATCTGGGCCTCGGCCCCGACATGAGTGACCCGCAGTGTCGCAGGGCCAGAGGCAAGCAGGCACCCCGCCGCGAGCTTGCCCCCCTGCGATACCGAGACAGGCACAGATTCGCCCGTCATGGGGCTTTCATCGACCGTCACGGTTCCCTGTAGTAGCACACCATCGGCGGGAATCTGGTCACCGGCGACGAGAAGCACCACGTCGCCGGGGCGTAGGTCTTCGGCTGCCACCACCTCCTCCGAGCCATCCGCACGCCGCCGCCGGGCGGTGACGTTCATCATCTGGCGCAGGTTTTCGGCGGCTTGGCCCGATTGTCGTCGCAAGCGTTGTTCCAGCACGCGCCCGATCAGCAGAAAGAAGATCAGCGCGACGACCGCGTCGTAATAGACGTGGTGCGAGCCGCGCAGCGTCTCGAAGATGCTGGCCGCGAAGGTCACCAGGATGGCGAGGGTGATGGGCGTGTCCATCGTCATCCGTCCCTGCCGCAATGCGCGCAGCGCGGGCTGATAGAACACCGCACCGCTGTACAAGACCGTTGGCACGGCCAAGGCGGCGGCGATCCAGTGCAGGTACGTCATCGTCCCGTCGCCCATGTCGGAGACAAGCCCGAACCAGACGGAGAACGACAGCGTCATGATGTTCATCATCGCGAACCCCGCCACCGCCAGCGGGCCAAGCAGCGAGGGCGTGCGGGCAGACCCCGCCTCGCCCGTCGGATCGAAGGGATGCGCACGATAACCTAGGGCATCGACGGTTTCGATCAGCGCCGCGCCCGTCACCCGTTCGCGATCATAGACCAGCCGCAGACGCTTGTTCGTGACATTGCCGCGCGCGAGGACCACGCCGTCCAGCGCGCCAAGGCCGTGCTCGATCTTGGTGATACACCCCGCGCAACGCGCCCCTTCCAGCGAGCAGGTCAGGCTGGTCAGCCCGTCATCCATCGCCTGCTCGAAGGCGCTCACTTCGCCGCGCCGTCGGTTGGCCCCGCAATCGGCTGCGTCTTCCAGACTTCCAGCGCCAGCGAGATGTGCCACGCCTTCATGCCGATATAGGCGATGAACAAGACGCCGATCAGCGCATACATCGCGTTGCGGAAGCCGGGGGCTTTTTCGGTGCGATCAGTCATCACGCGCCCACAGGACATAGAGCGTCAGTTTCTTGATTTCCTCGTCGGTCAGCCGCCCCTGCCACGCAGGCATCACCCCGCGACGGCCCCGATGGATCGTGGCGTAGATATCGGCGTGGTCCTTGCCATAGACCCATTGGTCATCCGTCAGGTTGGGCGCGCCATTCTCCAGCCCCCCTGCCCCGTCATCGCCGTGACAAGCGGCGCAGTTCTCGACGAATATCTCGTCCCCGCGCGTTGCCGCCTGCCCGTCATGCTCAAGCCCGGAGAGCGAACGGACGTATTCGACCACATCGTTTACCTGCGGCTTGGTCAGCACCTTGTCTCGCCCGAAGGCGAGCATCTCGGCATAGCGCGTATCGTCATGTTCGGCATTGATGCCGTATTGCAGGGTGTATTCGATTTCCTCAGGGCTGCCCGACCACAACCAGCTTGCATCCGTCAGGTTTGGAAAGTTCTTCTGCCCCTTCAGGTCGCGGCGATGACAGGCCGAGCAATTATCCATGTAGAGCGGTCTGATGGAGTCCTTGAACCGCGCCTCCAGCGTTTCATCCGCCGCCAGCGTGGCGATATCCTTGTTCTTGAAATCGGCAAAGCTGAGGTCGCGCGCCGCCTTTCCGCTCGCCACGTCATCAAGCACGGCGGCGCGGGACGAATAGCCCAGCACCCCGCGCGTGAAATTCCCCGCAATCGGGATGGCGGGGTACAAGACCCAGTACAGGATCGCGAACGCGATAGTCCCCCATAATGCCCAGCGAAAGGGCCACGGCACGGGGGTGTCGAGTTCCTTGATTCCGTTCCATTCATGGCCGGTCGTGTCCGTGCCGCTGAAGGGGTCTTTTTCGGGCGTGTTCAGCGACATGGGCTGTCCTCCTCGTCGCTGAGGGGCGATTGTGCGGCGCGGTCGTAGATATCGCGGCGCGAGGGCCAGTAGGTCCAGACCAAGGCCGCCAGAAAGACAACCAGCAGATAGATCGCGCCCCAGGTCTTCGAGAAGACGAGAACGGTATCATGGCTCATCGCAGAACCTCCTCGGTGTCCAGCGCGTCGAAATCGACCATCGTGCCGAGCATCTGGAGGTAGGCGACCAGCGCATCCATCTCCGTCACCCGGCGCGGGTCGCCGTCGAAATCACGGACCTGCACGGTGTCGCCGTAACGCTCGCGCATCTCATCTTCATTGTCGCGGTCCGCATCCGCCTGCCATATCGCGTCGCGGGCGGCGTGGCGGATCTGATCATCGGTATAGGGGACGCCTGCGGCCCTCAGCGCGGTCAGTGAGGCGGACAGCCTGCCCGCTTTCAACTCGTTTTCCGCCAGAAACGGGTAGCCGGGCATCACCGACCCTTCGACCAGCGAGCGCGGGTCTTTCAGATGCGCGACATGCCACGCATCGGAATACCGTTTTCCGATGCGGGCAAGGTCCGGTCCCGTGCGTTTCGACCCCCATTGGAACGGGTGGTCGTACATGCTTTCGGCGGCGAGGCTGAAATGGCCATATCGGTCGATATCCGAGCGCAGAGTGCGGATCATCTGGCTGTGACAGGCGTAGCAGCCCTCGCGGATATAGATGTCGCGACCGGCCTGCTCCAGCGGCGTATAGGGGCGGACACCGGCCACCTTCTCCACCGTATTTTCGATGGTGAACAGCGGCGCGATTTCGACCAATCCGCCAATCGACGCCACGACAAGGATCATCGCGGTGAAGGCCATGGAATGCCGTTCGAGTTTCTGATGCGTGGTTCCCATGCTCTACTACTCCGCAGGCTGGACGAGGGGGCGGGGCTGGTCGGTCGTGGTGGTGGTCCGTGGCCCGCTGATCGTCATGTAGATGTTGTAGGCACCGATGCAGGCCCCGATGAAGTACAGCAGCCCCCCGATGGCCCGCGCGACGTAATAGGGGTGCATCGCATCCACCGTATCCATGAAGGAATAGAGGAACGCGCCGTTCTCGTCATAGGTCTGCCACATCAGCGACTGGGTGATGCCGCTGTTCCACATCGCGCCGACATAGATGAGGGTGCCGCCAAGGGCGAGCCAGAAGTGCCACGCCTCCAGCCGCAGGGAATAGATCCCCTCCCGCTTCCAGACCCACGGCACCATCTTGTACATCGTGCCAAACGTGATGAAGGCCACCCAGCCGAGCGCGCCCGAATGGACGTGTCCGATGGTCCAGTCGGTATAGTGGCTGAGGGCATTGACCGCCCGCACCGCCATGAACGACCCCTCGAAGGTGGACAGGCCGTAGAACAGGATCGCCACCATCATGAAGCGCACCGCCGGGTCCGTGCGTACCTTGTCCCACGCGCCGTTGAGGGTGAGGATGCCGTTGAAGACCGACCCCCAACTCGGCACCAGCAGGATCACCGACATGGTCATGCCCAGATACTGCACCCAATCGGGCAGCGCCGTGTAATGCAGGTGGTGCGACCCGGCCCACAAGTACAGGAACGTGATGCCCCAGAACCCGATGATCGACAGCCGGTACGAATAGATCGGGCGGTTCACGGCTTTGGGCAGGAAGTAATAGAGCATCCCAAGGAACCCGGCGGTCAGCAGGAATCCGACGGCATTATGCCCGTACCACCATTGGGTCATCGCGTCCTGCACGCCCGAAAACAGCGCATAGCTTTTCGGATAGGCGATGGAGGTCGGGACCGCGAGGTTGTTGACCACGTGCAGCATCGCGATCACGACGATGAAGGCGAGGTAATACCAGTTCGCGACGTAGATATGCGGCTCTGCCCGCCGCGCCAGCGTGCGCAGGTACAGCGTCAGATAGCCAAGCCAGACCACCAGCAGCAGCAGGTCCGCGTACCATTCCGGCTCCGCGTATTCCTTGGATTGCGTGATGCCCATGCCATAGCCGGACGCCGCGATGACGAGGAACAGGTTATACCCCCAGAAGATCATCCACGGCAGCGTTTCGCTGGCCAATCGCGCGCGCGAGGTGCGCTGCACGACGTAGAGCGATGTGGCGATCAGTGCGTTGCCGCCAAAGCCGAACACAACGCCGGAGGTATGCACCGGGCGCAAGCGGCCAAAGTTGAACCACGCCAGATCACCGTTCAACGCCGGATAGGCCAGTTGCCACGCGAGGATATCCCCCACCGCAAAGGCGATTACGCCCCAGAAGAACGTCGCGATGACGCCGTATTTGATCACCGTATCGCTGTATTCGAGCGGGATTTCCGGCTGTGGCTGTCCGATCCGGCTCATCATCCAGAATAGGCCATAGCCGGATGCACCGGCCAGTAGCGCCCCATGCATGATGTAGCCGGCATCCACGCCCAACCCGACGATTGCCAAGCCGCCGAGGCAGACGAAGGACAGCGCCGCCATGATGAGCACAGTCTCAAGGCTCGTGCTGCGAGTCATGCCGCGCCTTCCCGGTGGAACTCCACCTCGAACGCAACGTCGCCCTCCACCGCCACCGAGTGCAGTTCTTTGGGGTAGATCACGGCGGTATCGCCCGCGCCCAGCGTTACAGTGCTGTCGGGCCTGTGATAGGTCAACGCGCCCTCATGCACGACGATCCGGCCCCATGTCCCCGCCTTGGTGCTGTGATCCTGTTGCAGCTTGGCCGGGACGGTGTCTTGGGTGAACCGGGGCGAGGTGGCGTAGTGGATCAGCCCTTGTGGGAGTGCGTCACTCATGGCTGTTCTCCTTTGAACAGGTCGGCATAGGCGTGCCATGTCGCGTAGCCCAGCACCGGAAAGATAACGATCAGGCCCAGCAATCCGGTTAGAATGCCGATACCCGTCAGCGCCGTGATCGTGGCACCCCAAGCGACCGCGACTTTGAAATTCTGTGTCGTGGCGTTGAAACTCAGCCCCATGGCCGAAAAACCGTCGATCTCGCGGTCGACCAGCATCGGCAGCGAAAACGCCGATATCGCGAACCCCAGCGCGGCGAACAACCCGCCGACCAGCGATCCACCGATCAACAGCGCCCACCCGGACGGCGTGGTCAGCATCAGTGCCAACGTATCCCAGAACCCCAGAAAGGGCCGCAACCCATAGGTAATCGCGAACAGGATCGTCGCCGCGCGTATCCACACCAGCGCAAAGACCATCAATGTCACCCCGACCAGCGCGATCTGCCCCGCCGAAGCAACACTGCGCTCGCCCCGCGCCACGACGTAAAGCCCCACCGTCGCCAGCGGCCCGACCAGCACGGCCCCCGCCAGCAGCGGCAGGATCATCCATTCCAGCGCCGTCAGCTTCAGCAACCCGATGGTGATCCAGCCGAGCGCCACCAGAACGCCGCCATAGATCAGCGACAACTCGCGGTTCGCCTTGTAATCGGCCCATCCTGCATCCAGCCATCGACGGACAGGATCGAAAGGCGGCTCGTCGAGAACGCGCGCCTTGGCATAGCGCGTTTCGGGTAGGGTCATCGTCATGCCCGGACTTTCTGGTTTTGATGGATATCGGTCGGAATATGTGCCCGTTCATGCGTGAAGGGGCGTCGAGAATCGGTCAGGCCACCGGCGGAAACCTCGAACGTCTTTGGTCTGAACGGTCGTGCAGGGCGCATAGCCAACGATCCTCTCCCGGTTGAAGAGATTGACGGATAGTGTCAGACCATCGCTAGCAGATTTAAAAACATACTTTAAGTATTTTTTTATATAAAATCTCGTTACGCGAAAGTCGGCTTTTCCGACACACACGCTTTCAGTTTCGATTCATCAAGCATGATATCCGCGAGGGTATAATTTGAAAGTACACCCATATAAGCCGCCATCGCCTCGTGCAAAGGTTTGGGCAGATAGCAGATGCCCGCAATGGTGCACATGCCGCCGGGCTTCATGCATTCGACCTGCTGAAAGTCAGTTTCAGTCGTCCGAACGATCGCATCAAGCTTGATCTCTTCCGGGGGTTTGCCGAGCCGTAGCCCACCATTGCGCCCGCGAACGGATTCCAGAAGGCCCGCCCGCGATAGCGCCGTGATCACCTTCATCAGGTGCCCTCGCGAAATGCCATAGTATTCCTGTAACTCGTCAATCGTCACCAAACGCTCGGAATGCGCCGCCGTGAAGATCAACACCCGAAAAGCATAATCAGAGAAGTTGGTCAGTCTCATCGGGGGGATCTCTGCACTATAGCGATTTGCGATAACCCTGAGCCGTGTACCGCACCAAGAGCTGCACGAAACATGCGCTTGGTGCTTCAGGATAATCGCAATTCGCTTTAATTCGGCTGACGCCAGAAGCGTCATATTATCGCATCGGAGGCAAGAAATGCAAATGCCCTTCGGAAGCCATGCCATCATGGACCCATTGGCACCGCAACCGGTCGAGAACCCTGATCTGAACGAAGCAGCACTGCCGCGCGACGCGGTGGAAATTTCCTGTCCATCTTGGCAGATCAAGTCAGCTGGCGGCTGTTCTCTCGTCTTCGCTACGTGCAAATTCGGGTTGCCTTTTCATAAAGTAGCATTTAATACTTTTTACAAAAACAACCCTAGGGATATTATTTGCGTTACAGTAAGAGAGCGTGGAAATTCAACTTAGGCGGTAGTGTTGCAGGGTTCGTCAGGTACCTTGAAATACGGAAACGGGCGCATAGGCATGAGTAAAAGACATCTAATCTACAGCTTCGGCTTCATCATTTTGTTTCTTTCCGCCTGCGAGCCGGCGGAGGAAGTTGCGGCACCTGACCCTGGACCACGACCCGTCAAAGTCGCGCAAGCGGTGGCCTCGACTGCCGCGACCGAATATACGTATCCCGCGCTCGTGTTGCCTTCACTGGAAGCGGAACTGTCGTTTCGGGTGTCGGGACAGATCATCGAGTTGCCGGTACGCGCGATGGCCGAGGTCAGGAAGGGCGACCTGATCGCCCGGATCGACACACGGGATTTCAGCTCGAACGTCAGTCAGATCGAAGCCCAGCTTACCGCCGCCCGCGCGCAGCTTCGCCAGCTATCGAGCGGCGCGCGGGACGAAGATATCGGGGTCATTCAAGCCAATATCGACGCCGCGCAAGCGCAGGTCGATGAAGCACGAACCCAGGCCAAGAACACCCTGACCTTGTATCGCAAGGGCGTCGAATCGAAGGCGGCGATGGATAGCAAGCTGGCATCGCTGAAGGTGGCAGAAGCGCAACTGCGCTCGGCCCAGCAGGAAATGACCAAAGGCCGCAGCGGCGCGCGGCGTGAGGAGGTCGACGCGCAGCTTGCGAGCATCGCAGGGCTGGAATCGCAGCTTCAGGCGGCACGGAACACGCGCGGAGATGCCGTGCTCGTGGCACCGTTCGATGGCATCGTGGCCGACCGCATCGTCGATAACTTCGCCAATGTGCAGGCGGGCACGCCGATTGCGGTGATCCAGAACCTCACGACCCTGGAACTCGGCTTCGATGTGCCGGGGCCGGATGTCGTGCGTCTGGCAGAGAATGACAACGTAACCAGCATCGCAATTCTTGATGCCTTGCCGGACCGCGAATTCGTTGCCAAACTGGTGGAGTTCTCGACCCGTGCCGACCCCGCGACCCAGACTTTTCGCGGACGCATGGCCATCCAGACGCCCGAAGATGTGGTGATCCTGCCCGGCATGGCGGGGCGGCTGTTGGTATCGGATGCCAGCGGCGGCATCGCCGGGGTCGTCAGTGTTCCGGCAACGGCCATCGCCGCCGACCCGGAGGGCAAACCCTTCGTCTGGGTCGTGGGCGAAGGCGACCGCGCCGAAACCCGCCCCGTCGAGACGGGCGAAGCAGCGGGAGGCAATATCCTCGTGATACGCGGCCTATCGCCGGGCGAGACGGTCGTGACCGCTGGCCTCGCGGCGTTGCAGGTGGGTATGCAAGTGCGCCCCGTCACAAAAATCGGGAGTTGATCGATGGATCTCGCCCGTTTCGCCATTGAAAAGCGCGTCATCAGCGCGCTGGCCACGCTGCTCATCCTGATTGCGGGATACATCTCGTACACCCTGCTGCCCCGGTTCGAAGACCCCGAATTCATCATCCGGCAGGCACAGGTCATCACGCCGTATCCCGGTGCCAGCGCGCAGGAGGTGGCCAATGAAGTGACGGATACGGTCGAAAACGCGCTCCAGCAATTGCAGGGCGTCAAGGAGGTCAAATCCGTCTCGACCCCCGGCCTTTCCGAAATCATGATCGAGTTCGAGATCGCCGCCGCCAAGACGCGCGCCGACCTGAACCAGCGCTTTACCCAGATGCGCGCCAAGGTCGGCGATATCCAGAACCGTCTGCCCCCCGGCGCGGGACCGACGCAGGTATATGACGATTTCGGCGATGTCTACGCGCTGTATTTCGCGATTACGGGCGAGGGCTATACCCTGCCCGAACTCAACGCTTATGCCGAGGATTTGCAGCAGGAGCTGGTGCTGGTCGATGGGGTATCCAAGGTCGTGCTGTCGGGCGCGCCGCAGGAAGTGATCCATATCGAATACGCGCCATCCAAGCTGGCGCAGTTGGGCCTGTCCTCCGGTCAGGTCGCGCAGGCGCTAGAGCAGCAGAACACCGTCACGCCCGCCGGATCGGTCAAGGCGGGGTCGGTGCGCCTCGCCATCCGGCCCGATGCGGCCATCGACTCGGTCGAAGCGATCAAGGCGCTGATGCTGGTCAGCGGCGAGAACGGGGCGACCTTCCGGCTGGGCGACGTGGCGCAGGTATCGCGTGGGTTGCGCGAGCCGGTGGACCGGCGCTTGTTCTCGAACGGTCAACCCGCCATCGCCCTCGGCATATCGAACAAGACCGGCGGCAACGTCGTGAACATGGGCACGGCGGTCAAGGCGCGCATCGCGGAACTGGAGGGGCTGCGCCCGCTCGGCATCGACATCTCGCCCATCTCGGACCAATCCGACTCGGTGCAGGTATCGGTCGAGGATTTCGTGAAGAACGTGATGCTGGCGCTGGCCATCGTGGTTGGGACGCTTCTGATCTTCATGGGGATACGGTCGGGCATCCTGATGGGCGGCATTCTGCTGGTCACGGTCGCAGGCACGCTGTTCGGGATGTATCTGTACGGGCTGGATATGCAACGGATCAGCCTCGGTGCGCTAATCATCGCGCTGGGGATGCTGGTCGATAACGCCATCGTGGTGGTGGAGGGAACGCTGGTGCGCGTGCAGCGGGGTGAAAGCCCTGCCACAGCCTCGATTGCGGTGGTGAATCAGACGAAATGGCCCCTGCTGGGCGGCACGATCGTCGGGTTTCTGGCGTTCTCGCCCATCGGATTCTCGCCCGACAATACCGGGGAATATGCGGGGTCGTTGTTCTGGACGATCACCATATCGCTGCTGTTCTCATGGCTGGTGGCGATCTGGCTGACGCCGTATTTCTGCACGCTGCTGCTAAAACCCCCAAAGGAAGCGGTGGAGGAAGGGCGCGAGAACATCATCCTGCGTGGTTATCGCGCCGTGCTGAAACTGGCGCTCAAGATCCGGTGGATCACCGTTCTGCTGGTCGCTGGGTTGTTCGTCTCCGCGATCATGAGTCTGAAAGCCGTGCCGTCAGGGTTCTTCCCTTCCTCAACCCGCGCGCAGTTCGCCATCGATTACGTGCTGCCCCCGGCCACCGATATCGACAACACCACCAAGGATATCCGCCAGATTGCCGATTGGGTCCGCGATCTGGAGGGCGTGATCGGCACGCAAACGAGTGTGGGCGGCGGGCATCAACGGTTCATGCTGACATACGAGGCCAATAGCGGCGACAGCGCCTATGGACAGATTCTGGTCGATACGGAAAGCTATGACCAGATTGCAGGCTTGCAACCTATCGTCGCCGATTACCTGACCGCGAACTACCCGCAAGCATCGGCCAAGGTGTGGACCTTCGTGCTGGGACCGGGGGGCGGGTCGAAGATCGAAGCGCGGTTCTTCGGGCCGGAAGGCACGGAATTGCGGCGTCTGTCGGAGGCGGCAAAGGCCATCTTCACCGCCGAGGGGGCCGTGGCGGTACAGGATGACTGGCGCGCACAGGTCCATACCATCCGCCCCGTCATCAACGAAAGCGCGGCACGTCGGGCAGGGCTGAGTCAGGCCGATGTCTCCGCCGCGTTGGCCGGGTTCTTCGATGGTGAGGTGATCGGCCTCTACCGCGAGGGCGATGATCTGCGCCAGATCGTCTTTCGCCCGCGCGCAGAGTTCCGCGATGCCGCCGAGCGCATCCGCTCGGTGCAGGTCTTCAGCCAGACGACCGGACGCTACGTGCCCATCAACCAGATCGTGGACAGCTTCGATGTGGGGTTCGAGGATGGCAAAATCCGCCGCATCGACCGTGCGCTGGCCATCACGGCGCAGGGCGACCCCGCACCGGGCGTCAATACCGGCTCACTCTACGAACGCATCAAACCGCAGGTCGAGGCCCTGCCCCTGCCCCCCGGCTATCGCCTGGAATGGAAGGGCGAGGCGGGCAGTTCGGAGGAGGCGAACGAGGGCCTCGCCTCGACCATGCCCATCGGTTTCGGGGCGATGGTCATCGTCGTGATCCTGCTGTTCAACGCCGTGCGACAGCCCATCATCATCTGGCTGACCGTGCCGCTGGCCCTGATCGGCGTCGTCTACGGGCTGGTCGCGACCCAGACACCGATGGAGTTCATGGCGATCCTCGGCGTTCTTAGCCTGACGGGGATGCTGATCAAGAATGCCATCGTCCTGATCGACGAAACCGACAGTCAAATCGGCGACGGCAAGGCGCGGTTCTCGGCGGTGGTGGATGCCGCCGTCAGCCGGGTGCGGCCCGTGTCGCTGGGGGTTTTGACGACGGTGCTGGGGGTGATCCCGTTGCTGTGGGATCCGTTCTTCAAGAGCCTCGCCATCGTCATCATCTGCGGCCTCAGCTTTGCGACGATCCTGACGCTGATCATCGTGCCGACGCTCTACGCGCTATTCTTCGGGGTGAAATCCAATGAAACCTAGATTGGCCCGCGCCACCCCCCTCGCCGCACTGGTGCTCGCCGCCTGCGCGATCCCGGAACCAAAGCTGCCCGACCTGACCGGGACCGTCCAGCCCACCTATTCGACTCCGAGCGGATCATTCATCGACGTGCCACAAGAGCCGTGGTGGCAGGCGTTCAACGATCCAAAACTGAACGCCACGGTTACCGAGGCCGTGGGCGAGAATCCGCAAGTCTTTCAGGCACAGGCGCGTGCCGCTCAGGCTCGCGCACAGGCGGTTATCGCCGGGGCCGAGCGCCTGCCCGCCATCGGCGCGGGATTCAATGCGGGTGCACAGCGACAGAACGTACCTCCTTTGGGCTTTCAGACCATCGAAAATTATGGCCTGAACCTCAGCGTTAGCTGGGAGCTGGATATCTGGGGCCGCGTCGCTGCACAGAGCGCCGCCGCAAGAGAGGGATATCTCGCCAGTGTCGAGGGGCTTCGCGCAGTGCGCCAATCCATCGCCGCCAATACGGCAAAAGTTTATTTCGCCGTGGTCGAGGCTCGCCAGCAGGCCGATATTTCCGGGCAGGTGCTCGACATTCTAAGCGAGACGGCACGGCAGGTCGGCAACCGCTCCGATGCCGGAATTGGCGCGCCGAGCGACAAGTTCCTCGCCATTGCAAATCGCGATTCCGCCGCCGCGCAGCTTGCCGGAAATCGGGAGACCGTCAAGCGCACGACTCGGCAACTGGAGTTGTTGCTGCGCGACTACCCCAGCGGCACGGTCGATACCGCCAGCGTGCTGGTCGCGGTGCCACAACTGCCTGCCGCCGGTCTTCCCGCCGGTCTGCTGGCGCGCAGGCCCGATGTGCTGGCGGCGGAGCGGTCGCTGCGCGCGTCCGGCTTTCAGATCGCCTCCGCCGAGCGGTCGCTGCTGCCCGCTATTTCGCTGTCGGGCGGAATCGGGTCGGCCAGTGCAGAGCTTGGCGATCTGCTGAAAGGCGACTTCTCATTCTGGCAACTGGCGGGCAACCTGTTGCAACCCGTGTTTCAAGGGGGCCGCCTGCGCGCCAATGTGCGGCTGAAAGAAGCGCAACAGCAGGAGGCCGCCGAAGCCTATGTCGAGACAGTACTGCTGGCGCTGTCCGAGGTAGAAACGGCGCTGGATGCCCATGGCGACATCCTGCAACGCATCGCCTCGCTATGCAGTGCATCGGACGCGGCCCAATCCGCCGAGCGCATCGCCTTCAACCGCTATCGTCAGGGGGTCGAACCGTTCCTGACGGTGCTGGAAAGTCAAAGCCGGTCGCTCAGTGCCCGTGCGTCCTGCATCACAGCGCAGCGGGCCGGGCTGGACAACTACATCGATCTCAATCTGGCACTTGGCGGCGGCTTCGAGGAGGGCGCGGCCCCCCTGCCGACCGCCGGAACCTTGTTCATCGACAGGTTCGCACCGCAACCGACCAACGAGGTGATCCCATGACGGCCAAGGGTATTTCGATTTCCGTTCTTGCCTCTGCGATGATGTGTGTCGGCGCGGTAGCACAGGTCGATACGGCCTATGAGCGCGACATTCTGCGGGCGCTCGGTGAATTACCAGCGCCGGAATATGCGACCAATCCCCTTGCCGAAATCGCCCCCGACCGTTCGCCCTTTCCGCGCCGTGATCCGCGCACCGGCGGCGCACCCCTTGCCGCGAGCGCGACCACGGGGGAGAGCGATTCCCTTGCCAAAGCCGTCATCAAAGCAACTGCAGATCGCGCCGCCGCGCGCCGCAATGCGCCTTGGATCTATACCGAGGGCATCGCGCGGGCCATACGTCGGGAATATCTGACTTTTCTGTCACCGGGCCGGGTAGCGTATGTCGATCCCGCCCTGAGGGAGGGCGTTCGCGTTCAGGCGGGCCAGAGGTTAGCCTATCAGGAGCAAAGCCGGACCACCGCCGAGATCGCCGCCTCCGATGCGCGGGTCGTCGATGCCCAAACCCAGCTTGCCGTCGCACGGGCCAGCGAGGGCGAGGCGATGGCCAATCTGCGTCTTGCCACAAAGACATACGAGCGGTTCAAGACACTGATCGAACAGCAATCCGCGTCACAGCAGGAATTCGATCAAGCCAAGGCCCAACTCGAAAGCGCCCATGCCGCCGCCGTGAAGACCAGCCGCCAGATCACCTCTATGGAATCACAAATCGCGGTTGCCGCAGCACAGCGCGCACAGGCCGATGTGGTGAAAAAAGACTCCGAACTGGTGTCGCCAATCGCCGGGGTCATCGCCCGGTTCAATATTGAGCAGGGATATTACTTCTCACCCCAACTGGTCCAGACGGGCAGCGAGCAGGCGGCGCTCGAAACGGTGCCGGTCGTCATCATCGACACCTCGCAATTCGAGATTTCGCTGAAAATCCGTTCCGAACTGTTCGACGATCTGACCGTCGGAGCGCAGGCGCTTCTTGATATCGTAGATGAGGACGCCACGCTGGAAGAGCGGTTGCCGAACGAGATAGCCGGTCCACAAAGGCCCGCCAGCGCCTTTCCCGTCGAAGGCACGATCTACTCGATCAGCCCCAGCTTCGACACCGAGACCCGCACTTTCAACGTCAAGGTACGCACGACGCGCGGGGCCGAAAAGCTGCGCGATGGCGAGAATGTCGCGCTGTGGGTGAAGAAGGGACAGGGCGCGGGCCAAGGCACCATCTATGCGCCGGTCGTTTTCACTCCGCCACCCGCCCTGCCCTACGGGCAACCGGAAACGATCTATGGCAACCCCGCAACAGCGGACCCGATCATGAACCAACCGGGCCTCGTCTATGACTAGTCTGGCACACCGCCTAAGGCGTTCGTTCATCCGCCAGCATTCCTGCAGCAATTTCCGAGCGAACAGCGGCAAATCCATGAGTGGCGTGCTCCTGTGCCTCGTCCTCGCAGCCTGTGCGCAGTCGCCGAGATCATTGCCCGCCCCCACGGGCGACACCTATCGACATGCCGAAATCGCCGGGTTCGAGCACATCCGGTTCTATGGCGACGAAGCGCCCCCGCATCTGGACAAGATGGTTGCCGACCTGATCGCGGCGAGCGCGAACAATCCCGTGCTGGAGACGAGAATCGATCTGCTCGCGCTGTCGGGCGGTGGGGATGACGGGGCGTATGGGGCGGGTTTCCTGAAAGGCTGGTCCGACCGAGGGGACCGTCCGGAGTTCACGTTGGTCACTGGCATTTCCACGGGCGCCCTGATGGCACCGTTCGCGTTTCTTGGGCCGGATCATGACGATGCGATAGAGCGTTTCTATACCCAGACATCATCGGATGATGTCGTCACCTTCCAGCCGATTGCCGCGTTGTTGGGGGCATCGTCGATTGCGGATTCCAGTCCCCTGAAGACGATCATAGAGCAGGAAGTCGATACCGATCTGGTGGCCGCGATTGCCCGTGAACAACGGCGCGGACGGACCCTGATGATCGGAACGACCAATCTGGATGCGCAACGACCGATGGTGTGGGATATCGGTGCTATCGCGAATACCGGCCACCCCGATGCGATAGACCTGATACGCAAGATTCTCCTCGCCTCGGCGTCGATACCGGGCGTGTTTCCGCCGGTGGCATTCGACGTGGTCATCGATGGCGAGCGGTATCAGGAACTGCATGGCGATGGCGGCGTGACGAACGGGATCTTTGCGTATCCCTATGCCATTCCCATCGCCGAAATCGAGAAGAACCTGCGAATAGGGCCGGCCAAGAAACTCTGGATCATTCGCAACGCGAAACTTGTGGCCGATTTCAAACTGGTCGACGAAGATTTCATCGCCATTGCGGATCGGGCCGTCAGTACCTTGATCAAATATCAAGGACGCGGCGAGATGATCGCCTTGGAACGCCTTGCGGAGCGTGATGGTTTCGATTTTCGTCTCACCGCTGTTCCCGCAAGCTTCGATGCCGAAGCGGACGGCCTCTTCGATCCGGCATACATGACCGAA
>CALJIU010000069.1 GCA_937974055.1 uncultured Neomegalonema sp.
TCGCAGGAGGCGCACCAATGGCAACGCAGAAAACCTTCGTCGGACCAAAGCTGCGACAGCTTCGCAAGGCACGCGGCCAAACGCAGGCACAGATGGCCGAAACGCTTGGCCTCAGCGCCACCTACATCAATCTGCTGGAGAACAACCAGCGCAGCCTGTCGGTGCAGGTGCTCATGCGCCTTGCCGAAGGCTACGGCGTCGACTGGCGCGAGTTGGTCGAGGACGACGCTCCCACCCACCTCGCCGACCTACGCAATGCCCTGCAAGACCCCATATTCGGCGATACCCGCGCTGACCTGCAAGAATTGCGCGGCGCGCTCGACCACTGCCCCACCCTCGTGCAGAACCTCCTATCCCTGCACCGCAGCTACCGCACGCTCTCCGAACGGATGCTGGCCGTCGATGAACAAAACGGCGAAGGCATGGTCGCCACCAGCCCCGAAACCACCGTCCACGACCTCTTCCGCTCCAACCGCAATTACTTCGACGGCATCGAGCGGGCGGCAGAGGATTTTCGCGCCTCCGCCCCCGCCGCCACCGACGAAATCTACGCCTTTCTCAAGGCCCATCTGCGCGACGAACTTTCCGTCACCGTCGAAACCGTCAGCGTCCGCGACCTGCCCGACACCCTGCGCTTCTTCGAGGAAAAGACCCGCCGCCTGCTCCTCTCCGAAGGGTTGGACCACCTCAACCGCCTGTTCCAGCTTTGCCACATGATCGGCCTGATCGGCTTTGGCGAGGATTTCGACGCCATCATCCGCGAGGGCGGCATCGACGACCCCCGTGGCCATGCCCGCGCCCGCGTCGAACTCGCCAATTACTTCGCCGCCGCCGTCCTGATGCCCTACGAAGCATTTCGCGCCGAGGCGATGGAATGTCGCTACGACCTCGACTACCTCGCCGCCCGATTCGGCGTGTCTTTCGAGCAGGTCTGCCACCGCGTCACCACACTCCAGCGTGATGGCTCGCAGGGGGTGCCGCTTTTCTTCATGCGCATCGACAAAGCGGGCAACGTGACCAAGCGCTTCAACGCCACCAGCTTCAACCTCGCCGAACATGGCGGAGCCTGCCCCCGCCTCGACATTCATATGTGCTTCCGCACGCCGGGCCGCATCCTGCCGCAATTGGTCGAGATGCCCGACGGTTCGCGCTATTTCACGATCAACCGCACCGTCGACCGCCCTGCGCTAGGCTACCGCACGCAGGACCAGCGCCTCGCCGTGACCATCGGTTGCGCCGTCGAACATGCCGACGCCATCCTCTACGCCTCGCACATGCCGGTGAAGGACGAGGCCGTCGTCACCCCCATCGGCATCAACTGCCGCCTCTGCCCCCGCGCCCACTGCGCCCAGCGCGCGCAACAACCCATCCACCTCGACCTGCCGATGGACGAACGACGGCGCGGAACGACACGGTTCGAGAGTTGACGATTTCGTCGCTTCTCAATCCACCGCCAAGACATCCTCGCCATACGGACACTCGACCGGCAACGCTGCTCGATAAGCAGCAATCCGATCCGGCTCATAGGCATCGAAGGACGCCAGCGCAGCCTTGCGCGCCGCCGCGTATTCCTCGTGCAGCAATGCAGCCGCTTCGCGCCGAAGGCTCGGATTGTCGCGCAGCAACCGATCCAGATTCAGCCGTTGTGTCGTCACCGTCAACTGCCATTGCCGCTCCGACTGGCGATCGACACCGTGGTCCAGTTTCAGCAGGTGTTCGAGGATGAGCGCGATCATCGACCGAACCGCGTTCCGTTGCGCGCGTCCCAAGCTCTCGATCTCCTCGATCACGTTCGCCAGATCGACCTGACTCAAGTCTCCACCGCGCAGCGCTACCGCCTGCGCGAACGCCCAAGCCGTGAAATCGCGCTCATAGAGCGTAGTCGCTGTCGCATCTTCGTACATTCCATCCATGAGTGAGATAATGCCATATCATGCGACATGTGCCAATTCCCGTGACACGACAGGCCCCGCGTCCTACCTCCACACCAACAACGGAGGATCACCATGGACGACGCCACCCGCACCGAACTCGAAGCCGCCGCCTTCCGCCGCCTGCGCGACCACCTGCGCGAGCGGACGGACGTGCAGAACATCGACATGATGAACCTCACCGGCTTTTGCCGAAACTGCCTGTCCCGCTGGTACGACGAAGCCGCCGCCGAGCGCGGCATCGAAATCGGCAAGGCCAAAGCGCGCGAGATCGTCTACGGAATGCCCTTCGATGAATGGCGTGATAAGTACCAGACCGAGGCAAACGCCGAACAACAGGCCACCTTCGCCAAGCAAAGCCACGACTGATCCTGTCGATGCAGCCCCGGACCACGATCCGGGGCCTCGATGGACAGCGCAAGTCTTTGCCAGACCCTGGCTCAAGGCCGGGGATGCGGCTCTTTCCAACCCCGAAAGCACCCCATGAACCACGGCGGCGATATCTGGAACTGGGTCCGCCTCGCCGCCCTCGGCATCATCTGGGGCGGCTCCTTCATGCTGGTCGAGATCGCGCTGCGCGATATCGGCCCCTTCACCCTCGTCGCCGCGCGCCTCGTCATGGCCGCCATGATCCTCTGGCCCCTGTGCTATCCGCTCTGTGGTGGACTGCCCCGGCGGCGCATCGTCTGGCTGTTCGCGCTGGGTGCGGCCATCCTCTCGAACGCGCTGCCCTTCGCCCTGCTCACATGGGCGCAGACCTACCTGCCCAGCGGCGTCACCGGCGTCTTCATGGCGATCATGCCCTTCATCGCCCTCGCCATGAGCCATTTCCTCGTCGCGGGTGAGCGCATGACCCCCCGCAACACCCTCGGCCTG
>CALJIU010000070.1 GCA_937974055.1 uncultured Neomegalonema sp.
ATCATCGCCCTGATTTGCAGCACTTCCTTATCGTCCCGGTCCACAGCGCCATAGATCGTGCATACCCACGGCAGGTCGGCAATCCCCGCCAGCGCCTCGACCAAATATCGATACCCCTTACGCGGCGTCACCGATCCCACCGCCAGCAAATGGGGCGGATTGCCATTCAGCGGCGCAGGCGCGGCCCGCTCCAAACCCGGTTCCGCCACCGTGATGCGCGCGGGGTCGACCCCGAACCGCGCGGCCACGTCCCGCCCCGTCAGCGGGCTGGTCACAATCACATGCCGGGCATGGGCCAGCGCCGCGCGCTCCGTCTCAAACGCCCGCTGTGCGGTGGCTTCGTCCAACCCCGTCTCATCGCAGAGCGGATGGTGTAGCAGAACGCTCGCCCCCGCCTGCGCCGCCAGATCGACGGGAAACGCCCCATAGGCCAGCCCGTCGATCAGCAGAGGGCGCGGTGCATCCGCCAGCAGGGTGGCGGTCTGCGCCAGATCATCGCCGGTCGGCTGCGGAAACCGCGCGGGCAGCGGCACGACCTCATGCGCCACCCCTGCCGCCCGCCATTCCGCCATGATCCGTCTGGCATAGACATAGCCGCCTGTTGGGGCATCCAGGTCGCCCGGTATCGCAAACCCAATCATGCGGTGGAAACCGCCCCCTCGTACCACGCCCGCGCCACATGGCTTTCGCCCAAGGTTACACGAATACGCTCAATGCCATCCCCCCCCGGTCCCAGTGCGCCGGAGCGGGCGGCATCGGACAGTGCATCGAAGATATGCTTCGCGACGACTTCCGTGGTCGAGTTCTTCCCCTCAAAGGCCGGGCTTTCATCGAGATTGGTGTAATTCAGCGGCGCGAGCGTCGCCTTCAGCGCGTCATGCGCCCGTCCGATATCGACCACGATCCCATCTTCGGTCAGGTCGGCGCGGTAAAAGGCGACATCCACCACGAATGTCGCCCCGTGCAATGCCTGCGCCGGGCCGAAGACATCGCCCCGGAAACTATGGGCGATCATAATATGATCGCGGACTTCGACGGCGTACATGGGTGTCCTCCAGACTATCAGAAACGACGGAAAATGGGGTCGTCGTTCCGCTCGCGCTTGCGCGATTCATCGAGCATATCGTTGATCAACGTCGCCGACACCGCACCCAGCGCCTGCCGGTCAGCATAGGCCGCCGGGGGCAGCGAGAACGTCCCCACCCCGATACGCCGCGTGCCATGCACGAAGGTCAGGGTCGCGGGGGCGAGGGCTTGCCCCGGCTGGATCGACAGATGCGCATGGGTCGGCGGCGCTTCGGCCCGACTGATCGCGCGAAAATTCGCATCGGCGCGCAGATGCGCCGGAAAGCGCATATTCTGCGCGATGACGACCGGGTTCAGCCCGATGGCCTCGGCCCCTTCCACGATGATCGGGTAATCGGGATAGCCGACGGTCGTATCGTTCAACAATGGGCGCGCGATGACCGATTGCGAGACGCTGGCGGGCGCACATCCCGCAAGAACGGCGGTCAGCAACAGGGCGGTGATAGGCAGTTTCATAGCGATACTCCGTCGTTTCTGGCATTTCTGCCTTCAATATAGAGCCTTGGCCCCGGCTTTGCACTGTCCCCGCTCATCACAGCCGCGATAATCTTAGGAAGCGCGTCCCGATGAGAGATTTTGGTACAGACGAAGAATGGACCGTCCTGCCCGGAGAAGAGGCCATGACCGTCTCCGTGCTGGGGCGCGGGGCGCTCGATTCGCGGCTGGTCGCGGCATGGCGCTCGCTGGACGAGGATCTCGCGGTGCCGAACCCGTTTTTCTCGGAATGGTTTCTGCGGCCCGCACTCACCCATCTCGACCCCCACCGTGCCGTGCGGCTTTGCGTTATCCGCCGCGCGCGCGATGGACTGCTGGTTGGATTATTCCCCTTTGAGATCGGCACGCGCTATGCTCGCCTGCCGCTGCGCCATATCGCCATCTGGAAACATGCCCACGGCTATGACGGCACCCCCCTGATGCGCCGTGGATACGCTCTGCCGGTCTTGACCGCGATGTTCGATTGGATCGATGGGCGGCCCTTCGGTGCGCGTTTCCTGCGCCTGACGCAACTGCCACTCGACCCGGTGATGGACGGTTTCCTCAAGGATGCCTGTACCTTCGCGGGTCGCACCCCACGTCAGCAATCGCGGGTCGAACGGGCGCAATTGACGGACGCGCAGGACTACGAAACCCTCATCGCTACCGCTCTCTCTGGCAAGAAACGCAAGGAACTGCGCCGACAGGCCCGGCGCTTCGGCGAGTTGGGTGCGGCACAATTCATCGATCTCTCCACCGCCGACACCGCCATGCAGGGGGCTGTGCATGAATTCATCGCGCTGGAAAGCGCCGGCTGGAAGGCCAGCGCCGCCAATGGCGAACCGCTTGCGCGCAGCGAGGGGGAGCGGGCGTTCTTCACCCAAGCCATGCGCGGCGGCGCCCGCGCCGGGGCCGTTTCATGCCTCGCCCTGACCCTCGATACCGCGATGGTCGCGATGTTGTTCACCCTGCGCTCCGGTCGGCATCTCGCCGCCTTCAAGACCAGTTATGACGAGCGCCACGCCGCCAATTCGCCGGGGTTCCGCCTCATCATGGAGGCCAGCCGCCGCGCCCTGTCCGAGCCGGGAATCGACAGTCTCGATTCCTGCGCTCGCCCCAGTCATCCGGTGGTCGACCGCCTCTGGCCTGAGCGCCTGCCGGTCGTGACGATCAACATCCCCACCCGCCATCCAAACGACGCCCGCCTGCTCGACTTCGCCGCCACCATCGAGCGGCTCAAGGCCCGCACGACCAAAGGAGACATCCCATGTTCGACCTGACCGACGCCACCGCCTTCGGAAAATCCTATCCCGATGACACCGCGATGCTCGCCTTCGGCGGCGGCACGCCCCTGCTGACCCGCAAGCGCCTCGTGGGGCTGGCCAACAGCCTGCCCGCCGATCTGGTCGAGTTCAATCCCGGTAACCTGCCCATCACCGTCTCGCCCGACAACGTGCCGACCGCCGATATGTCCGCCACCGAGGTCATCGAGAAAATCGGATCGGCGAATTCGTGGATGGTCCTGCGCAATATCGAGCGCGACCCCGCCTACGCGAATGTCATGGAGAAGGTGCTGGATACTGTCAGCGACGTGGTTAGCCGCCAGACCGGCCCGATGCTGCGCAGCGAGGCCTTCGTCTTCATCTCGTCCCCCGGCGCGGTCACACCCTTCCACATGGACGAGGAACACAACATCCTCATCCAGATCGAGGGTCGCAAGGAGTTTAACATTTATTCCCAGCATGACCGCGACCTCGCCTCGCAGGAAGATCTCGAAGCCTTCCATTCCGGTGCGCATCGCAATCTCGATGCTTCGGACGAGAAACTCGCGCGGGGAAAGGCGATCACGATGGAACCGGGGGATGCCATCTACGTGCCCCCCCTCGCGCCCCATTGGGTGCGGGTGCTGGGCGACGAGCCGTCATTGTCTCTCAGCATCACCTGGCGATCCAATGCCTCGCAGCGTTCGTGCTACCTGCATCAGATCAACCATGAACTGCGCGCGCAGGGGGGAAATCCCGCCTTTCCGGGCCGCAACCCGGTCGCCGATCAGCTCAAGATCTGGCGCGCGTCGGGCAAGCGCCGCCTCAGCCGTCTACTCGGCGCGCAGCCGGCGTAGTCGCGCCGCTTCGCCTTATCGCTCGACGAACAGAACCGCCGGTTCCTGATCGTCGGCGTTCAGCGTCACTTTGCGGAATTCGCGGCCTTCGATGGTGATCGAGCCCGTCGATCGGCGTGTGTCGCGGGTCTTAGTTTCGGGCACCTTGCCGACGATCCGCACATAGGTGGCCGATTCGATGCCGGTCACCGTCTGGCGAGCGATGCCATAGGTGCTGGCGACCCGTGCGATGTCGAGGCTCAGATCGGCGGGTTGCTTCAGCGACAGGCGCGCTTCGTCTTCGTAGGAAACACCGACCGGACAGATGATGAAACTGCGCTGCGCATCGATTGCCCCGCGCGTGCAGGCGGATCTTGTATGAACCTTGGTCACCGCTTTGGCGGGCACGGGTTCGGGCGCGGGTGTGGTGGCGGCGCAACCGGCGAGCAGGCTGGCCGCTCCGGCGAGAATCAGCATTTTCATCGGGTTTCTCCGTAATGATGTTCAGCGTATAGACAGACGTCATCAGGACTAATTTTTTATGAATACCCGAAGAAAAACTTTCCTATTCGTTTATCAAATCCGAGATGTATCGCGGTAAAGCGAAGGCCGCTTTGTGCAGTTCCGGTGTGTAATAGCGCGTTTTGATTTCCGCCGCCTCGAACCGGGTGCGCAGGACTTCTTCATCCGTTTCCCGTGCCTTGGCCGAATGCGACCCCCAGCCCAGCGCCATCGGCCCGCCCGCATAGCTCGGCACATGGGTCAGGTAGCAGCCGTGATCCGCGAACAGCGCGCGGAACGCCCGCATCGTCTGTTGCAATTCGCCCGGTTGCATGAACGGCACGCCATTCTGCGTGACGAGGATGCCCTCGGCACTCAGCAGCTTTGCCGCATGGCCATAAAAGCTATCGGTGAATAGCACTTCCCCCGGTCCGATGGGGTCGGTCGAATCCACGATGATCACGTCATACGGCTCATGCGCCTCTGCCATGAAGGCCGCTCCATCCGCGATTACAAGATCGAGGCGCGGGTCGTCGAACACCCCGTCCGACAGGGCGGGCAGGTATTCCTTCGAGAAATCCACCACCCCCGCATCAATCTCGACCATCGTGCAATGCTCGACGGATGCATGGCGCAGCACCTCGCGGGCCATCCCCCCGTCACCGCCGCCGATCACCAGCACCCGCCGGGCCGCGCCATGGGCGAGGATCGGCACATGGGCCAGCATCTCGTGGTACATGAATTCGTCGCCCTCGGTCGTCTGCACGACACCATCGAGGGTCAGAACGCGCCCGAACCGGCCATTCTCGAACACCCGCAACCGTTGATGCTCGGTTTCGCTATCGTAGAAAACCGCATCTTCGCGCAGCGCCTGCGCATATTCGTCATGCAGCGTCTCGACGGTCCAGCCGGTGGAGCGAGGAAAGGTCATGCGCGGATCTCCTTCTCAAAGCGATGGCGGCGCAGCCCTACCCATCCCGCCCCGGTTTCGCAAGCCGGACCTGCGCATCGGCAGGATGCTTTTCCGTAGAAATAACGTATACGGACGAATAGGACGCAAGATAGCCGACCCCCCGCTACCCTTTCACCGGCTCCGCCAGCGCGATCAGCGCCAGCGTATGGCATTCCACCAGCAGCACATCGATTTCGCGCTTGCCGCCATCCACAAACCCCGGTGGTCTGCCCGGACGCATGGGGCGCAGCGGCCTTTCCTGCGATGCTTGCCGCCGGGCCAATCGCCGCGCTTGCCGGGGGATATCCTCCAGCGCGTAGAGCAGGGCTTCCAGCCGCCGCCGCACCCGCTTCGCCGAAATCGGATCGTCGGGATGCACGGGTGCCTTACGTCCCGGAACCGGTGCATCCAGCC
>CALJIU010000071.1 GCA_937974055.1 uncultured Neomegalonema sp.
CGGATATGGCTGCGCTGCTGCATCGCATAAAGGCCGGAGGTCAGGTAGATCGCACCACCGAGCCACAGCGACATCTCGTTGACCCATAGGGTCGGTGCGCCAAGCACGTAGCGCACGAAGACTTCATAGAAGATAATCGCAACGATTGCCGCCGGTCCCCACATCGCAATGCGGCTGATGCACCATGAGAGCAGGTCCACTGGACCCGTGCGTTCGTGTTCGACCATCGTTTCGTCCCCTCGAAGTCGCGAATGGGATGGCCCCGGCGTACCGGGGCCATCCGGGCGTCGTTACAGCGCGTCGCTTACTTGATGAGACCAAGCTGCTTGAGATACTTGCGGTGCGCGGCCATCAGGGCCTTGGCTTCCGGCGTCGTACCGAAATCATCCCATGCGTCCTGAGCGGCAGCACGGAACTTCGCTTTTTCCTCGGACGACCATGCGGAGAGGGTGACACCCTGTTCCGTCAGCATCGCAGCGGCTTCGGCGTTCTTCTTCTCGAAGGTCAGCGCGGTCTTGAGGGCCAGCGCCTGCATGGCGACCTTCATAATGCGCTGATGATGCTCAGGCATCTCGTCATAGACGGCCTTGTTACACGCGAGGTGATCCGATGGCATCGAGTGGAAGCCGGGATAGTTCGCGTATTTGACCAGATCGTACAGACCAAGGCCGACATTGTTGGCGAGGCCGGACGCATCCGCGCCGTCGATGATGCCGGTTTCAAGTGCCGTGAAGATCTCGGTGAAGTCCATCACGATTGGTTTCGCGCCGAGGTTCTCGAAAATCTTGGTTTCGAGGCCGGGAGGGGAGCGGAATTTCCAGTCCTTGAAGTCGGCGACCTTGGTGATCGGCTTGGACGATGCGAAGCTTTCCTGACCGTAGACCCACCAGCCGATCAGTTCCATGTCGAACTTGTTGTAGAGGTCTTGCGCCGCATCGAGACCGCCACCGTAATACAGCCACGAAAGCTGCTGATACGGGGTGTCGTAGCCGCCCATGATATCGCCAACGAACTGGAAGGCGGGGTTTTTGCCGGTCTGATAGGAACCGCCCGTCATGTCACAATCGAGAATGCCGGTCGCGGCAGCATCGAACGTCTCCACCGACTTCACGACGGAGGAAGAGTAGAACATCTCCACTTCGATCTCGCCGTTCGACATCGTCTGGATATCGTCGATGTATTCGGCGGCCAGCTTGCCGGAAGGCGTTTCAGGCGCGTAGTGCGTCTGGATGCGCAGTTTGGTCTTGGAGCCGTGACCATCCGCAAAGGCGGGGGCGGCAACAGCGGTCGACAGCGCGAGGGCGCAGAGCGTACCGAGCAGTTTCTTCATCATTTCTCTCCCTAAGGATATCTTTTCAGGCCATCGTTCTTATTAAAACCCCGTGGCCAATAGGGTATCAGGCGAATCCGGCAAGGTTAACTGTCAGAAACCTGTCTTAGTGAACGCCATGTCGCGCCACTTGAAAACCCCTTTTCGTAAGGAAAATTGCGTTACATGAACGCGCTAATTGCGCCGCCAGATTTCTGTACCTTGAAGATCGAGCTGGCATCGGCGGGCGGCGGCAGGGGCATCGACACCGGCACAGCCTCGACACGCGGCACGGTCGGCTGGTCGCCATGAACGATATTGCTCCGCATCTTCTCCCACATGTCGCCCGCATCCAGCCCCTGATACACCCCCGCGACCCCCATCAGCGGCCACGCATCGGCGGCCATCAACTCGAAGAACAAAATCTTGCGCGCCCGGTCAGAGCGGTTGGGGGCAGACCCGTGCAGCACGCGCGCATGGTGGATACTCATGTCGCCCGCCTTGCCGGTAATCGTGACCGCTCTTTCCTGCTCGAATAATGGGTCGGCTGGGTCGATGGCCCCACAGAACACACCGTTACGATGGTGGCTGAGAATCGGGTTCTTATGCGTTCCCGGCACCACCATCAGCGGCCCATTCGCCTCATCCACATCCTCCAGCATGATCCCGACGGCGAGGATATCGTCGTTGGTATGGGGATAGAACGCCCAGTCCTGATGCCACTCCACCGCCGCCCCGCCGCCGGGTGCCTTGGTGTTCAGCTTGCTGGTATGCAGCCGGATATTCGGCCCCAAAAGCGGCGTCAGAAACCCCGCCAGCCGCTCGCTATGCAACGTGTCATGAAAGGCCGCATCCCGCGTATGGGGCAGCTTGATCCGGGTCAGGCGCGGGGTATCGGCGGAATGCCCCTCATCGAGATCGTAGACGTCATCGCTCTCGGCCACGCCGCGCGAACGCTCGATCAGGGTATCCGTCACCCGCCGCATCGCAGATAGCTGTTCGGGCAACAGCGCGTCCGGCACATGGACGTAGCCATTGTCGTGATAGAATGCGATCTGGGCTTCGGTAAGCATGATCAATCCTCCCCTTTCAAGGGCAGGCTGTCATTCACCATCCGAAGCGTCAATAGCGTGATGCGCCCGCACCGCTACTGTCCGCCGCAGGTTTCCGCGCACCGTCGCGATACCGCTGACGATCCCCAGCACGCGCAGTTCTCCCTCCCGCTCGGTCAGGATCGGCCCGCCAGAGGCTCCGAAATTCGTATCGCAATCGGTATAGAGCAAGCGCCCTTCGATCCGTCGCACGACGCATCCGCGCTCGACACTCGGCAGGTAGGCCCGGTCGCGGGCATATGAGACGAGGGTGAGCGGGGTGGTCAGGCGCACATTCTTCTGCGTCCGGTCGAGGGGGATGGGTTTGATCGTCGTGACGGGCCGTTCCAGAATGACGAGGGCGATATCATTGCGCATGGCGGCGATACTGACCGGCGCATCG
>CALJIU010000072.1 GCA_937974055.1 uncultured Neomegalonema sp.
CACGCCGGGGCGGTCATTATTGCCGAAGGCCAGCGGTTGTTCGAGAGCGCCAGTCGCCAGCACGATCTCCGCCGGGCGCACGACCCACATGCGCTGACGAACGCCATGGATGCCCGGATCGTCGCTCACCTGCTCGATCATCCCGGCGACGCCGCCATCATACAGGCCAAAGACGCAGGTGCGCGGCAGGATCGTGACCCCCGCCTCGCGCAGCGCCGCGATAGCCGCGACCGCCTCGTCGATGCCCCCCGAACGAGAAAGATACGACCCGCCCAACGCAAAATCCTGCTCGGCGAGGATGACATCCTTACCCGCAGCCGCTGCCGCCTTAGCCGCCGCCACCCCGGCAGGCCCAGACCCGACGACCAGCACATCGCAGGACGCATGGGCCGTCTCGTATTTGTCCGGGTCCGGCTGACGCGAGGCACGGCCCATCCCGGCAGCCTTGCGGATGAAGGACTCGAAGATCATCCAGTCCTTTGTGCCCTTGCGGATGCCAAAGAACGTCTTGTAGTAAAACCCGGCGGCGAGGAACCGCTTGAACACGTCGTTGACGCGCCCAACATCGCGTCGCACCGACGGCCACGCATTCTGCCCCGACGCGATCAACCCCTCGTAAAGTGGCTGCACCGGCGCTTTGACGTTCGGCTCGCGAAAGCGCCCTGCCCCCACGGTCAGGATCGCGCCGCCCTCCTCCACGCCCGCACTCATCACGCCGCGCGGGCGGTGATACTTGAACCCCCGCCCGACCACATCGACCCCATTCGCCAGCAGCGCCGAGGCGAGGCTATCCCCCTCGCAGCCGGTATAGGCCGTGCCATCGAAGGTGAAGGACAGCGGGTCAGAACGGTCGATCAGACCGCCGGTGTCAAGACGATAGCCGCTCATTTCAAAGCCTCCGAAAGACCCGGATGGGCGAATTCGACCGTGCCGACCTCGTGGGTCAGCGTATCGCGCTCGACGATCAGCCATGAGCGGCAGCCGTTCAGATGGTGCCAGTATTCACGGTGCGGGCCACGCGGGTTGGCGCGTTGGTAGACGGCCTCGTTCCACGCTTCGGTGCTGGCATCCAGCGGCGGATACTCGACGGTCGCATCGCCGCCATAGCTGAACTCGCTATGGTCGCGTATCCCGCAGAAAGGACATTTTATTCGGATCATGGCTCTCTTTTCCCTTCCCCGGACTCGATCCGGGGTCTGTCCAGACTACGCAAGACCCCGGATCGCGCGGCCCTTGTCCGGGATGCATTGATGCCTCGAACGCAAGTCATCAATGCAGCTTGGGCGTCGGACCCATGCCCTTTTCATCAATGGTCAGCCCCCGCTCGAAACGGTCGAGCGAGAAGGCCGCCGTCAGGTTGTCGGGGCGGTCATTGGCGATCAGGTCGGCAAAGTGCCAGCCGCTTGCCGGGGTCGCCTTGAACCCACCATAACACCAGCCCGCATTCAGATAGAGCTTATCCACCGGCGTCTTCGTCATGATATGCGTGCCATCCATCGACATATCCATGATCCCGGCCCAGTGGCGCAGCAGCTTAACGCGCCCCAGGCACGGCAGGATCGCCATCGCGCATTCGGCCACATCCTGCACGATGGGCAGGTTGCCGCGCTGGGCGTAGGAGTTGTAGAAATCCAGATCCCCGCCGAAGACCATGCCGCCCTTGTCCGACTGGCTGATGTAGAAATGCGCCCCCGGCGCGCCATAGCCGATCACGCAGTCGAGCAGGGGTTTCAACGGCTCCGACACGAACGCCTGCAACTTGTGGCTTTCAATGGGCAGACGGTCGATACCGGCCATCCGCATCACATGCCCTGTCGACCCGGCCACGGCCACGCCGACCTTCTTCGCGCGGATCGTGCCTTTGGTCGTCTCGACCCCCGTAACCATGCCGCCTTCACGCAGGATGCCCGTTACTTCGGTCTGTTGCAGGATATCGACACCGTAGTTATCGGCCCCCCGCGCAAAGCCCCACGCCACCGCATCGTGCCGCGCCGTCCCAGCACGTTTTTGCAGCATCGCACCCAAGATCGGGAACCGCGCATTCTCGGAATAATCGAGATGCGGCACCATGTTCATCACCTCATCCCGCGACAGCAGCGACGCTTCGATCCCGCAAGCCATCATCGTATTCGCGCGTTTCGCGGCGGCATCGCGCCCCGCCGGATTATGGAACAGGCCAAGCTGCCCCCGCTGCGAGAACATGACGTTGTAATTCAGGTCGTGGCTGAGGTTTTCCCACAGTTTCAGCGAATGTTCGTAGAACTGCGTGCTGGAGGGCTGCGAGTAATTCGACCGCACAATCGTCGTGTTGCGCCCGGTATTCCCACCGCCCAGCCAGCCCTTCTCGACCACCGCGACATTCGTGATGCCGTGATTCTTTGCAAGGTAATACGCGGTGGCAAGGCCATGCCCGCCCCCCCCGATGATCACCACGTCATATTCGGGTTTCGGCTCCGGGTCGCGCCATGCGCGTTCCCAGCCGGTCTGACCACGAAGGCCCTCGCGAAGAACGGACCAGACAGAATAATGCGACATCGACGGCTTCTCCCTGCAATGGGATCAGCCTACGCCCCATGCATTACGGCGCATAGCACGCGGGGGAACCGAACTGGCACGGAAAAGACCTGCATGACGTACGCGATCACCCCATGTCGCCCTTCGCTCGCCCCAATTTTAAGATCAAGTCTCGCTCAGGGTTCAGGCTTTCTTAACCCTGTCTGCGCCACGCAGGGACTGCATAAAGAACCACACCGGAGCAATACGATGTCCACACGCCTCGCCACCCTCGCCCTTGCCACCGCGCTCGTCTCGTCGCCCGCCTTCGCCAGCGGTGAATTCGAATATACGCTTTCCGAACCGACGACGGTAACGACCTACGGTACGACCAACGACACCATGGCCACCGGCACCATGGCCACCGGCACCATGACCTATGGCACCACCACGGACACGATGACCTACGGAACGACCACCGACACGACCAGCTACGGCACCACGACCTATGGAACGACGACCTATCAGGACGGCGGCACCGCGATGCAGGGCCAATCTGACGTCTACCAAACGCAGCCCACCACGACCATCAACACGGTCAACGAAACGGGCGGCACGTTCGGCGAACTGGTCTATGATTCGCAGCCCTACCTGCCAAACGGCGCGACCGACAGCTACACGACGCAAAGCTATTCCGGCACGGTCGGCACCGTCGAAACGATGACCTATCAGCCCGTGATGGAGCAGGAAACCGACGCTTCCTGGAAGTGACGACACCACGATCATCCGCCTCGCACCCGATGCGGGGCGGATATCAGGACTATTCCTTGTCCATGCCCAACGCCTTGCGCCCCAACCAGATATAGGTTTTCGCCGGAAGCAGCCGGAACGATTTGAGCATGAAGGAAAAGCGGCGCGGGAAGGTGATCTCGAACTTCTTCGTCTTCAGGCCATCGACGATACGGTCTGCGGCCTCATTCGGCTGCATCAGGAACGGCATATCGAAATCGTTCACGGCGGTCGCATCCGTCTCCACGAAGCCCGGACAGATCAGCGATATCCGCACGCCTTCGGGATAGAGATTAAAGGCCAGCGCCTCGGCCATGTTGATGAGCGCCGCTTTCGTCGCGCCATAGGCTCCGGATTTCGGCAATCCGCGATATCCTGCAACCGACGATACCAGCGCAAGGCACCCCGTCTTGCGCGCCAGCATCGACTGCATCGCGGGGACGAGGCCATTGACGACGCCCTGCAAATTCACATCGAAATGCTTCTTCGCGTCTTCCACGGTGAATTCGCTGGCGGGCAGCGGGATATAGACCCCCGCATTCAGTATCGCCAGCGCCAGCCCTTCTGCGGCGTCGATCCGCTCCACGATGGCCTTCATCGCTTCGGGATCGGTCACGTCGCCGGGGGCCGCGATCAGCTTGCCCCCCGACCCGGCGGCCATCTCGTTCAGCTTATCCTCGCTGCGGGCGGTGATGTAGACGGTCCAGCCATCCTCCACCATTCGCGCCGCGACGGCCTTGCCAATGCCGGAGCTTGCGCCCGTCAGCCATGCGGCCCCGTGGCCGGGGCGGGGGATGTAATCGGCACCGTTCATGGCAATCGCTCCAATGTTGCGGAGCGTCAGCCTTGCAGCGCCCCCGTCTCGTCGGTCATGCGGATGGTGGCGCGCGTGCCCTTCGCGTCAAATGCCGAGCCGATCCATTCTCCGCGCGCGTCGTAGAAGACATCGGTGGTGTAGTCTGTGCCGTTCGTAATCCGGTACGCGCTCGTCCCAGCGGGCGTTTCGGCCACCGAAACCGGCGACGCGGTGACGGCCAGCAATTCGCCCGACTGCGTGCTGATCCACGGGGTCGCGGACAGGGCATCCTTGCGCCAATACGTGGTGGTACCGGCGGCAACCGGGGCCGACCCCTCATAGGAGGAACCCTGCACCATCAACTGCCCCCCTTCGCGGGCGGCTTTCACGAATGCGCTGTCCCCATCGTCGTTGCATTGCCCATTCAGCGACACCAGACCATTGCCGTCATAGGTCTCGGTGCAGGTCAGGGTATAGCGATAGACGGTGAAGCCCAGACGCTTGACCGCGATGTCGATATCGGTGCGCGCCGTCATGTTTCCCGCGCCCCCCTGTACCGTGACCACATGCGTACCGATGGGTTCATCCCCGCGCATCACGGAAAAGCGGCGCGTCCCCCCGGCTGCGGCGAGGGCGGGAACTGTCGGCGCTAGCGCCACGCCCAGCGCCCCTGTGGTGAAGGATCGGCGGCTCAGGGTCGATGCTGTCATGGCAGAATCCTTTTGGCGGTATCGAATGTGGTTCAATCGGTCTTATAGGAGTCCATTGTGGCGGAAACGGTTCCACGACAGGTTTACCTGCCCGCCTGCCTCTCTTAACAATGCGCGGAACACCTTACGAAAGGATACGCCATGCGCCTTTGCGCCGATATGCCCGATGCCGTGGGCAACACCCCCCTGATCCGTCTGCGCAAGGCGTCGGAAATGACCGGCTGCGATATCTATGGCAAAGCCGAGTTCATGAATCCGGGCCAATCGGTCAAGGACCGCGCCGCGTTGAGCATCATCCGCGCTGCCGTCGCATCGGGCGATCTCAAACCCGGCGGCGTCATCGTCGAGGGGACGGCGGGCAATACCGGCATCGGCCTGACACTGGTGGGCCGCGCGATGGGCTTCCGCTCCGTCATCGTAATCCCCGATACCCAAAGCGACGAGAAGAAGGACACCCTTCGCCTGTGCGGGGCCGAGTTGATCGAGGTTCCCGCCCTGCCCTACCGTAACCCGGACAATTACGTGCATTATTCCGGGCGCTTGGCCGCAAAGCTGGCCGAGACCGAGCCGAATGGCGCGATCTGGGCGCAGCAATTCGACAATACCGCCAATCGGCAAGCCCATATCGACAGCACGGCCCCCGAAATCTGGGACCAGACCGGTGGCAAGGTCGATGGCTTCATATGTGCGGTCGGGTCGGGCGGCACGCTGGCCGGGGTTGCGATGGGTCTACAGCCGAAGGGCGTCAAGATCGGCTTGGCCGACCCGGAGGGCGCGGCGCTCTACAGCTATTACACCACCGGCGAGTTGGCCTCCGAAGGCTCGTCCATCTCCGAGGGCATCGGACAGGGCCGCATTACCGCCAATCTCGACGGCTTCACCCCCGATTTCGCCTATCGAATCCCCGATGCCGAGGGCTTGCGCCTGATGTTCGATCTGCTGGACGAGGAAGGGCTGTGCATGGGGCTTTCCACGGGCATCAACGTCGCCGGGGCGGTCCGCATGGCGAGCGAGATGGGACCGGGCCACACCATCGTCACCATCCTCTGCGACTACGGCACCCGCTATCAGTCAAAACTGTGGAACCCCGAATTCCTGCGCTCAAAGGGCCTGCCGACCCCGGATTTCCTCGCGCAACAGCCGTCGCGTCCGAGCGTGTTCGAGGGTAGCTGACCTCCACAAGGGGTACGGTTCGCTCCTCTCCCCGCTTGCGGGGGGAGGGAGAAGAAACGATCAAACCGATACCGCCTCATACCAAGGGCGGAAATCGTTGACCGTTTTCACTTTTCCACTCTGCTCCGGGCGAAGACCCGGAGCCTCGCAGAACCGCGCTCCGCCTATCGGGGTTCCGGGTCTGCGCCCGGAACAGAACGGCCATTGATCACCGCCATC
>CALJIU010000073.1 GCA_937974055.1 uncultured Neomegalonema sp.
TATCTGAAGCGGCGGGCGGGGCTGATCGACGCCAGCCGGGCGCAGGATTTCGGGGCGGGTGCACCGAAACGGGGCGGGACGGTCTATCTGGCCACCGCCGATGCGGGCGGGATGATGGTGTCGTATATCCAGTCGAACTACGCAGGGTTCGGGTCGGGCGTCGTGGTGCCGGGGACGGGGATTCATTTGCAGAACCGGGGTGCGGGCTTCACGGCGGCGGCGGGGCATCCGAACCAAGTCGGCCCACGCAAACGACCCTTCCAGACGATCATTCCCGGCTTCCTGATGGCGGGGGCATCGCCGCTGATGGCCTTTGGCGTCATGGGCGGGCCGATGCAGGCGCAGGGGCATGTGCAGATGACGCTGCGCACGCAGCTATGGGGGCAGGATGTGCAGACCGCCGTGGATGCCCCGCGCTGGCGCGTGACGGAGGGGCTGGGCATCGCCTGTGAGAGTGCGATGAATGCAGGGACGCTGCAAACGCTGGCCGATATGGGCCACGCGATATCGCTGGAAACGCCGGATGCCGCCTTTGGCTTTGGCGGCGCGCAATTGGTTCACCGGCTGGACAGCGGCGGCTATGCGGGCGGCTCGGACCCGCGCAAGGATGGGTGTGCGGTCGGGTTTTAAGCGTTCGCAAGCCCCGTCCGATACCGCTCGCCATTGGCAACGTAATGGGCGGCGGTGGCGCGGCAGCGTTGGATTTCGGCCTCCGTCAAATCGCGGACGGCCTTGGCCGGACTGCCCAGCGCCAGCTTACCCGGCTCGACTTCACGGCCTTCGGGGACCAACGCCCCCGCACCGACAAGGGCACCCGCCCCGATGCGCGCCCCGTTGAGCAGGGTCGCCTTCATCCCGATCAACGCGCCCGCGCCGATATGGCAACCGTGGACCATAGCAAGGTGGCCGAGGGTGACGTCCTCCTCCAATACCAGCGGGAAACCGGGGTCGGAATGCAGGACGCAGCCATCCTGCACGTTACAGCGCGGACCGATGGTCATCGGCTCGTTATCACCGCGCAGGATCGCCCCGAACCACACGTTCGCCCCCGCGCCGATGGTGACATCACCGATGACCGTGGCGTTCGGGGCAATCCAAGCGGTCGGGTGAATGGTCGGCGCGATGCCGTCGAGGCTGTGGATCATGCGGGCGACCTTTCGAGGGCGGCGACGAAGCCGTCGAGGCCGGGGTTGCGGCGGTGCAGGCGCAGGCGCTCGGCGGTCAGGATCGCGGCGAGTTGCGTGCCGCATTTCTCAAGATCGTCATTGACCAGCACGTAATCGTATTCACGCCAGTGGCTGATCTCGTCCATCGCCTTATCCATGCGGCGGGCGACGGTGGCATCGTCATCCTGCGCGCGAGCCTTCAGGCGGGTCTCCAGCGCGGAGATCGAGGGCGGTAGGATGAAGACGCTGACCACATCGCCCTGCATCGCCAGCTTAATCTGCTGCGCGCCCTGCCAATCGACATCGAACAGTACATCGCGGCCAGCGGCCAGTGCCGCCTCCACCGGCGCGCGGGGCGAGCCGTAGAGATTATCGAACACCTTCGCATGTTCGAGCATCTGGCCCATATCGACCATCGCGCCGAATGCATCCGGGGTGACGAAATGGTAATCCACGCCATCCTGCTCGCCCGCGCGCGGGGGGCGGGTGGTGGCCGATACCGACAGGTTCAGGCAGTCATCGGCGGCAAGCAATTGTCGCGACAGGGTCGTCTTGCCCGCACCGGAGGGCGATGACAGGATGAAGAGCAGCCCGCGCCGGGGCAGCGTATCGTATGGCTCGACGGACCCTAGGACGGGGTTCATCGGCGGGGTAAAGCTATTATTCGACATTCGCGGCCTGTTCCCGAAGCTGTTCGATGACGCTTTTCAGGTCCAGACCGATCCGCGTCAACCGCTCGGTTGCCGATTTCGAGCAGATCGTGTTGGCTTCGCGGTTGAACTCCTGTGTCAGAAAATCGAGTTTGCGGCCCACGGGCGTCTCGGCGGCGAGCAGGTCGAGGGCGGCGGCGTGGTGGGCGCGCAGGCGGTCGAGCTCCTCGCGGATATCCGCACGGGCGGCCAAGAGCGCGACCTCTTGTTCTAGGCGGTCGGGGGCGAGGTCATGCTCTGGACCCATCAGGTCAGTGATTTGGCGCAGGATACGCTCACGCAAGGATTGCACGGCCTCCGCCGCACTCGCGTCAGCGTCCCGCAACAATGATTCAATCTGAGTCATTTGTTCGGCAATGATACGGGCGAGGCGTGCGCCCTCTTCCCGTCGAGCGCGCATCAGGGCGTCGAGGGCCGCGCCGAACCCATCCGTGAGGGGGGCGGAGAGAACGTCGATATCGGGTCGGTCAGGGCGGGTCGCGGCACTCGCCGACAGGGCGAGCGGGACGAGGCGTTCGCCGCTGATCGGGGCCAGTGGAATACCCGCCGCCGAGGCAGCCTCGCGCAGGGCCGCAAGCGTGTCTATGGCCGTGCGGATCGCCGCCGGATCGGGGGCGGAATCATCCTCGCCGCGCTGGCGCTCGACGGTCAGGCTGGCGGTGACCGATCCGCGTGTCAAAGCCTTGCGGGCGAGCGGGCGCAGGGCCGTATCGAGTGCTTCTAATCCTTGGGGCAGACGGATTTTCAGGTCCAGCCCGCGCCCGTTGACGCTGCGCATTTCCCACCGCCAGACGAGGCCCGCCGCACTGCCCTCAAGCACCGCGAATCCGGTCATGCTTTTCATCAGCCCACGCCTCTTTCTCGTCGTAAAATCGAAGTGTAATCGAGGGGAACGAAGACCGCTATGGAGGATCGGGGGCTAAAACACGAGAATGAGAAGTGTGTTCTGTATGAAAATGGAATGGCACGGGGGTTGCGACCCGCTTTTCAAGTTTCGTTTCGCCCTGACCTGTTCTATCGTGAGAGCCAGTCGGGAAAAACGATGAACGTGAAAACTGTGGCCTAGCGACCCGATGAGGCAGTCGAGCATGAAACATCCTAAGACCCGCGCTCTCTACGATTATTGGAATTCCATCCGTGACGGACGGCTTGCCCCGTTCCGCAGCGAGATCGAACCGCGCGAAATCGCACCATTACTGGACAGCACCTTTATCCTTGAAGCGCAAAGCCGGGACTCGGTGCGCTTTCGCCTCGCCGGAACCCGGCTATGCGAGAATTTCGGGATGGAACTGCGCGGGATGAGCGCGCTGGCGCTGTGGCATGGGGAATGCCGCGCCAAAGTACGGGATGTGATGCATCGCGTGGTCGCCGAACCCTGCATCGGGCACGTCACCTGCACGGTCGAGAACCGGGGCGGATTTCATTATCAGGCGGAATTCCTCTACCTGCCGTTGCGCTCGGATATGGGCGAGATGACCCGTGTGCTGGGCTGTGGCTATTACATGGGCGAGGAGCGGGCTTTTGCGAAGCTGTACGACCCCATCCACCACTGGGTCGACCGGGTGCGCTTGTTCGAGCTGACGGGTGACAGCTTTGAGGGGGTCGGGACCGGGCCGCTGTTCGGGCGACGGTCGAGCGATGACCTGCGCGAAACGCGGTTGGAGCCGCTGACGCAGGTTGGGGTAGACCGGAAAGTGCCGGAGCTTCAAGCGATCGACGGCGGTGTCCGACTACGTCCCGCCAGTGCAGATGGCGAGCGGGACCGCGCGCATCTACGGTTGGTAAAGTCCGACGCGGGGTGAATATTCGCGATTACAGCGATTTGCGATTATCCTGAATCACCGAGTGCCATGTTTTGCGCAGCTCTTGGCGCGAAACATGGCTCAGGTGCTGGCCGCGACGATGAAATCGGTTAGCTCGCCATAGCCCGTGGCGCGGCGAACATAGCGAAGGCCAAGGCGGTCGGCGGCATCGCGGGCTTTTGCGTCGAGGGCGGGATCGTCGGTTTGGGCGAGGTGAACCACGCGGTCGTAATGGGCGAAATACATGTCGCGCAGGTCCGGGTGGCGGTCGAGGCCCATGCCTTTCCACAGCAGCGTATCGAACTGGCGGGCAAAGAAATCGGTGATGTAGAACGCGCCCATCTCCTCCTCCGCCTGTCCGGCAAAACGGTCGAGGCCGTCAAAAAAGGCGTAGCAATGGGGGCCGGGGATGCGCTCGACCCCCTCCTCCGCACAAACCGTATCGAGATGGCCGCCGGTGCCGCAATCCGCGTAGACGACGTGGATATGCTCGATCCCCCGCGCGCGGGCATCCCGAATTTTGGTGCGGACGGCCTCCGGTATCTTTTCAGGGTGATTGTGCAGGGTGGCGGGCAGACATTCGAGTTTCAGGCCGCTAAGGCCGTTCATCTCGATAATCGCGAGGATTTCGCGGGCAAGTGCGCCGCAAGCGATCAGAAGAGTGCGCGTCTCGGTCGAGATGGGAATATCGACGGGCCGGTCAGCAAGAATTTCATCGATCAATTCCGCCGGTGGCATGGAGACGGCACGCGACGCCCGCGCCGCCGCCTCGCGCCGTCCGCCCCGCCTCATGGCAGGATATCCGCTTGCGTATAGGGGCAGATTTCGGGGAGGGCGCGACGGTAATGGTCGATCTGGGCTTCTTCATATAATTCAAACGAGTCCAGAGCCGCGCCGCGCGCATCATCGTACTCGTCGAAAATAAATGCCGCAACGGCAGGGCGAAGACTAGGGTTATCCTTCAAGATCTTCGTCGCGTTGCGCTGCTGCGCGCGAACTGTCATCGTCCATTGCCGCTTCGGATCATCATTCAGGCCATGATCCAGCTTGAGCCGGTGTTCGAGGATGAGGGCAATGGCGGCGCGCAGGGCGCTTCGTTCGGAACGTCCCAAGGTTTCGATTTCCTCGATCACGTTCTCCCAATCGACGGTATCGAACGCGCGGGCGCGCAGGGCGCGGGCCTGCTGCTCCGCCCAAGCGGCGAAGTCGCGGTCGTAGAGGGAGTCGGGGATATCGCGGGTTCCATCCATCACGGAAGCCTACCCTGAAAGCGAGTGAAAGTCATGCTGGGCATGGATCGGTCACGGGGTGCGCCTTGATGCGCAGAACGACTCGTATCGAAGCCTCCCGCGCTTCGGCGGGAGGGTTCGGGATGCGTGTTTCCTAGCCCGCGCGCTGGTTATGGGTGCGCTGGGCCATGTATTCCTTGGCCGTTTCGACCGCCACGGCGGCATCGCGGCAATAGGCATCGGCCCCGATCGCCTTGCCGAATTCCTCGTTCAGCGGCGCACCACCGACCAGCACAACGTAGTTATCGCGGATGCCCTTGGCCTTCATCTCGTCGATCACGACCTTCATATAGGGCATGGTCGTGGTCAGAAGGGCCGACATGCCGAGGATATCGGCGTCTTCCTTCTCGATGGCCTCGATATAGTTCTCGACCGGGTTGTTGATGCCCAGATCGACCACATCGAAGCCCGCGCCCTCCATCATCATGGAGACGAGGTTCTTGCCGATATCGTGGATATCGCCCTTCACGGTGCCGATGACCATCTTGCCCTGCTTTGGTGCGCCGGTGGCGGCGAGCAGGGGTTTGAGGATGCCCATTCCTGCCTTCATTGCGTTGGCGGCGAGCAGGACTTCGGGAACGAAGAGGATGCCGTCGCGGAAGTCGATACCGACGATGCGCATCCCCTCGACCAATGCCTCGGTCAGCACCTTGTAGGGTTCCCAACCGCGTTCGAGCAGAATGTTCACGCCCTCCAAGATCTCGTCTTTGAGACCGTCATAGAGATCGTCGTGCATCTGCTGCACAAGCTCGTCGTCACTCAATTCGCTGAGGACGATATCGTCTTCTTCGTCGGACATGCTCGCTCCATCCGCCCCGTCGGGCCACAACGTCGGGCGCGCAATGCACCGGACTTAAAAACGCTAGGCCAGCTTGACCATAATTCTGTGCCATGCGCGACCTGTCTTTGCTATAAATCGACCGATGGTTCCTTGGCGCTTGGCGCGTGGGACCGGGGCGTGTATTCGTTGGCCCGACACAATTGCCTGCGACGGAGATGGAATGCCGCTCGACCGTGACAGTCTGACGCTCGAGCGCTTGCGCCCGATCATCACCTTCGTCGTCATCATCTGGGTGATCCAGTTCGCGAATTTCCTGCTAGGGTACTGGCTGAACGATTGGTTCGGGCTGGAGCCGAGGGATTTCGGCGGGTTGATCGGGATTCCGCTGTCGCCGTTGCTTCATGCGGGGTTCATGCATACCGCCGCGAATACCGTGCCGCTGCTGATGCTGGGCGGCATGGCGGCGATGGCCTCGCCAAAGCGGTTCGTGGAGGCGACGCTGATCATCGTGCTGGTGGGCGGAGCGCTGGTCTGGCTGATGGCGCGGGGCGGGAATCGGGTTCATGTGGGGGCCAGCGGGCTGGTCTTTGGATATCTGGGCTATGTGGTGGCGCTAGGTTTTGTGGAGCGCAGCTTTCCGGCGATCTTGGCGGCGGCGGCGGCGCTGATGCTGTATGGCGGGTTGATCATGGGCGTATTGCCGACGGATCAACGGGTATCGTGGGAATCGCATTTGTTCGGGGCCTTGGCGGGGATCGCGGCGGCATGGATGCTGCGCTCGGACAAGGGCGCGACGCCGCATGTGAGTTAGCTCCGGCGGCCTCCCCTACGTTCGCGCTTGGGCGGCGCGGTGTCGCCGGTGCCATCATCGGCGGAGGAGAAATCGCCTAGCGTTTCGCGGATTTTGTCGAGGCTGGGGCGGTCGCCGGGGGTGTGGGATTCGAGGGCGGCGCGCATGGCCACCAGATGCGGGTTTCGCGTGCCGCAGCAACCACCAATCAAGCGCGCGCCGGAATCGCGGGCCAGCTTGGCGTATTCGGCCATCGTTTCGGGTGTGCCGTCGTATTCGATGGCTCCGTCGACATATTTAGGGATGCCCGCATTTGCCTTGGCTATGACGATGGCATCGGGGGCCGCTTCGGTCAGGCCAAGGACCGTGCGCAGCAAATCCGGCGCGCCGGTCCCGCAATTGGCCCCAAAGGCGAGCGGCTTGCGGGCGAGGCGATCCTGCATCTCCGCATAGCCGGAGGAAGTGACGCCCATCATGGTACGGCCCGCGCTGTCGAAGCTGAGGGTGCCGCAAAGGGGGGCGTCGATATTGGCGGCGGCCTCGGCAACGGCGGCCATCTCCTCCTCGGACGAGATCGTCTCGGCCCAAAGCACGTCAGCCCCCCCCTCGATCAACGCCCTGCCCTGCGCCTCGAAAGCCGCCACAGCATCCTCATGGGAGAGCGGGCCAACGGGGACGAGCAACTCGCCGGTCGGACCCATCGACCCCGCGACGATGATCTCACGGTCGCAGGCATCGGCGACTTCACGGGCGAGTTCGGCGGCACGCTTGTTGAGTTCGTGTACACGGTTTTGCGCGTTATGGAGTTTGAGACGATAGGCGGTGCCGCCAAAGCTGTTGGTGAGGATGACATCCGAGCCGCTATCGACGAAGCCTTGATGCAGCGCGCGAATGCGGTCCGGGAAGTCGACATTCCACATTTCCGGGGCATCGCCTGCCTCCAACCCCATCGCAAACAGATTAGTGCCGGTGGCCCCGTCGAGCAGAAGCCAATCACGAGTTTCGAGCAATTCGGTCAGGCGGTTGGACATTGGGGCCTCCGGGCGCGCAGAAATGATATAAGAAAATGCTTATATCATTGTAGTGCATCACGCAAGCGAGCCTGCAAATCCTCCAGAACATGCAGACGGATGGCGGCGGAGAGATTGACCTCGCCCTCCATCGTGTCGATCCGCTCGGCGTCGATCCGCTCTGCAAGGGCGCTGACGGACATGCCTTGCCGCTCTGCGCAGCGCTGGAACGCGCGCCAGAACTGTGGTTCGAGCGAAATGCTGGTGCGATGCCCCGCAAGGGTGAGGGAGTGTTTGCGGTTCACTCCTCCGCCCTCAATGGCTCAGTCAATGGATCGAGCCGACCTGAACGACCGGCAGGTTCAGGCCGACCTTGCGGGCCTTTTCCATCAGCGGGCTGGTCGCACTCAGCAAGGCCACCTCGACCGGACGGTCCCCTTCAAAGGCCCCCCGCGCGGTTTCGGCGAGGGCTTCGGCCACGGCATTGGCATCGGCAAGACCGGCCTGACTGGCGGCGATACCGAGCACCACACGGCGCTCGGCCTCGTCTTGTCCGGCATCGATGGCGAGGCTGAAGAAAACCGCCTCGTCAATCTCACGGCGCAATCCGGCGATGCGAGCGGCGATGCGGGCGATGATTTCCGGTTCTAGCTTTGGCGGGGCGGTGACTTCGAGGGCGGCCCCGGCGGCGATGTCGTCGGTTTCGGGTTCTTCAACCGCGCGTTCATGCAGCCATGTGACCATTTCGGCGGGGATCACGATGGAGGACGGGGCCACGCCTATATTAAGGGCCACCTGCTGATCGCCTTCAAACATCGCGAAAAGCTGTCGCCCGGTCAGGCCAACATAGTCGATTGGCTCATCCGTCCAAATGGCGAGGCGCTCCTCCGTATCGAAAATCAGGAGAGTTGGCAGATCCTCGACCTCGTAAAATATCGGCTCGATAGAGCTGGCATCGGCATCGGACTGGTTGCCGTCGTCATCATAGGCCCCGTCGATGGGCAAGAAGACGGTGGCGGCAAAGAGGGCGTCGTAGAAATTGGCGGTTTCTTCAGGGTCGTTGCGCGCGCGCTCGAAGGCCAGATCGAGGGGTGTCTCGATCGAAGGGGCGAGGGGCGCGTCGTCATCGTCTTCCATTGGGCGGTATCCATCGTTCCATTTGGATCAGGCATCGCGTGCGGGCGGCATATTTGTCAAAGGAAATGCATTCCCTGCGCGGTTTTCGCGCTAAGATTAAACAAAATGGCGGTCATAAAGACCATTCAGGGGGATAAGGACATGTCGGAAGATCGGTTGCGCGAGGCGGCGCTGCGCTTTCACGAAGAACCTGTGCCGGGCAAGCTGTCCATTACACCGACCAAACCGTTGAATACGCAACGTGATCTGGCCTTGGCCTATTCCCCCGGCGTGGCGGAGGCCTGCATCGAAATCGCGCGCGAACCCGCGAATGCGGCGCGTTATACGGGCCGGGCGAACATGGTCGCGGTCATCACGAATGGCTCGGCGGTGCTGGGGCTGGGCAATATCGGGGCGTTGGCGTCGAAGCCCGTGATGGAGGGGAAAGCGGTCCTTTTCAAGAAGTTCGCCGGAATCGATGCCTTCGATATCGAGGTGAACGAGAGCGATCCGCAGCGATTGGCGGATGTGGTCAAGGCGCTTGAGCCGACTTTCGGGGCGATCAATCTGGAGGATATCAAGGCGCCTGAATGCTTCACCGTTGAAGCGGAATGCCGCAAGCATATGAAAATCCCCGTTTTTCACGACGATCAACACGGCACGGCCATCGTGGTGGCGGCGGCGGTAATCAATGCGCTGAAACTGGTCGGGAAGGATTTCGCGGACGTGAAGGTCGTTTCCACCGGCGGCGGCGCGGCGGGCATTGCGTGCCTTAACCTGTTGATGTCGCTGGGTGTTCGGCGAGAGAATATCTGGCTGCTGGATATCGACGGGCTGATCTACACGGGGCGAGATTGTGACGCGCAAAAGGCTGATTTTGCACAGGATTCGCCGCATCGGGTGATTGGCGACGTGATCGAAGACGCGGATATCTTTCTTGGGCTGTCCGGTCCCGGTGTGTTGAAGCCGGAACATGTGGCGAAAATGGCGGATACGCCGATCATCCTCGCGCTGGCGAATCCCAACCCGGAGATCGACCCGGCAGAGGCGCGGGCGGTCAGCCCGAATGCGATTATCGCGACGGGTCGGTCGGACTATCCCAATCAGGTCAATAACGTGCTGTGCTTTCCTTTCATTTTCCGGGGTGCGCTGGACGTCGGGGCTACGACGATAAACGAGGAAATGAAGATCGCCGCCGCGAACGCCATCGCAGACTTGGCGCGGCGACCATCCGTGGCGGAGGTGGCGAATACCTATCGCGACGAACGGTTGGTCTTCGGCCCCGATTACGTGATCCCCAAACCCTTCGACCCGCGCCTGTTGGTGCGGGTGGCCAGTGCGGTTGCGCGTGCGGCGATGGAATCAGGGGTGGCGGAACGACCCATCGAGGATTTCGTCGCCTACGAAGCGAAACTGACACGCTTCGTCTATCGCTCAGGTCTGCTGATGAAGCCATTGTTTGAAAAGACAAAAGAGAACAAGCGCCGCATCGTCTATGCCGAGGGCGAAGACGAGCGGACTCTGCGCGCGGTGCGCACGATCATCGACGAAGGCTATGCAGAGCCGATTCTCGTAGGGCGCCCTTCAGTCATCGAATTGCGGTGCGAGCGGGCGGGGATCAACCTGCGCCTCGGCACCGATGTAGAGGTCGTGAACCCGGAGGAAGACGAGCGGTACGGGGAATACTGGCGCACGTATCATGCGCTGAATGCTCGCAAAGGCTGCACCATCGACGCGGCGCGCTCGATCATGCGCACGAATACGACGGCAATCGCCGCCGTGATGGTTCAGCGCGGTGAAGCGGACGCTATGATCTGTGGTTTGTCAGGCGACCACGACTGGCACCTGCGCTACGTCGATAACGCGCTGACGACGGAGACGGTGGGGTCCGTTTACGCCGCGCTTGGGGTCATCATCCTGAAATCCGGTGCGATTTTCATGGCCGATCCATACGTCAATTACGATCCGAGCGCGGAAGAGCTGGCAGACATCACCGAAATGGCGGCAGCCGAAGTCCGCCATTTCGATATCGTCCCGCGCGTGGGCCTCGTCAGCCATTCCAATTTCGGCAGCGCGAACACGCCCAGTGCGCAGAAAATGCGCGAGGTTTTGCGCATCTTGACGGTGCGAAAAGTGGATTTCGACGTGGATGGCGAGATGCGGGCATCGACGGCATTGGATGGCAACCTGCGCGACAAGTTCATGCCGGATTCGCACCTGAAGGAACCGGCGAACCTGCTCATTTTTCCTTCGCTCGACGCGGCCAATGCAGCGATGAACGTGTTGAAAACGCTGGCAGATGGGCAATCAGTTGGGCCGCTACTGCTAGGCGCGGGTGGGCGGGCGCAAATCGTGACGCCCTCTGCCACATCGCGCGGTCTACTCAATATCACGGCCATCGCCGGAACGTGGGATCAGGTGGCGCGCCCTAGCGCCGACGTGCCGCACGTCCCATATCATGAGAGTAAGTTAACGGAACGGGAAGACCAACGATGAACATGTTTGACATTCTGCGCCAAGCACAAGGCGGCAACGGGATCGACAATCTGGCAAAGCAATTCGGGCTGGGGCGTGCGGAAACCGAGAAGGTCTTGCAGCAAGTGCTGCCCGCCATGTCCGCCGGGTTCAAGCAACGTACGCAAAGCGAAGACGGCCTCGCGTCGCTGCTGCGCAAGATCCAAGGCACTGATTACGAGGATGTCTACGAAGATCCCTCGATGTTGCAGCAGGCGGAGACGCGCGAGCGTGGTAATCAGATACTCGGCGAAGTCTTTGGATCGAAAGAAGTCAGCCGCGACGTGGCACAACGGGCGGAATTTACCTCCGGCATCGGCGGAACGGTCATCAAAGCGATGCTGCCAATGATCGCGTCGATGGTGCTGGGCGGGATGCAGAAGAAGACATCGAGCGATTCCGGCATGGGCGGTATTCTGGGCACGCTGATCCAAGGAATGGCCGGTGGCGGTCGTTCTTCTCGTGGCGGTGGCGGCGGTCTCGACGATCTGCTCGGCGCGGTTCTGGGCGGTGGCGGTGGGCGCGCGCAGCCCGCGCCACAGCAGCGGGGCGGCGGCGGCTTGGGCGGCATCCTCGGTGGGCTGTTGGGCGGCGGACGCCAGCAGCAGTCCGGCGGCGGCGGCCTTGGCGGCATCCTCGGTGGGATGATGGGCGGCGGACGCCAGCAACAGACACAGCGTCAGCAACCGCAAGGCGGCGGGCTGGACGACCTGCTCGGTGGTATCCTCGGCACCAGCCCACGCCAGCGCCACAGCACTGGCGACCGCAGCCTCGACAACGTGATCGGCATGTTCGATGCGGATGGCGATGGCACCGTCGACCATGATGTGCTGCGGCAACTCTCGCGACGGCGTTAGGCCGGGTTTAGCGGCTCGATAAGGGCCGGACCATCGGAGCGGGCGCTGCTGACGGCGCGCCCGACTTCGTGCAGTGCGAAGAAATCGTCGGGAACGGCGTGCATCAGGCGCGCCGCGCCCTTCCCTTCCTCGCCCAGCCACAATCCCCAGCTTTCGGGCTGAATCACGACGGGCAAGCGGTGGTGGATCGGGCGCATGGCGTCATTCGCTTCGCAAGTGACGATGGCGCAAGTATCCACCGCGTCGTACCCCTCTACACGCCAAGTCTGCCAAATCCCCGCAAAGGCGAAGACCGGATGATCCGGGGCATGGAAATAGAACGGCGTCTTCGGCTTGGGGTCGCTGGCGCGCCATTCGTAAAAACCGCTCGCCGGGATCAGGCAACGGCGCTCGCGACATGCGGCGCGGAAGGCGGGCTTTTCTGCGATGGTTTCGGAGCGCGCATTGATGATGAGCGGGCCATCCGTCGGTGCCGTGTACCAATGCGGCAGAAAACCCCAACGCATGGGAACGGCCCGTCGCGCGCCATCCGAACAGATGGTCAGGACCACTTGGGTCGGACAAACATTATAGCGGGGTCGGGCGAGGGCCGGTTCAGCCTCGGTATCGGGGGCGGATGCGGCAAATATTTCCGCCAAAGCATCCGCCGAGACATCAAGGGCGAACCGGCCACACATCCTAAAGCGCCCTCAAGTGCGCATCGTGCCAGACGACGCTGCGGGCATCAAGGTCAAAGCGCATCAAGTCCTCGCCCACAATGACGGGTCGATCATAGGTCCGCGCGACCTCCGCCAACAGGGCGAGACGGTCGGCGTCGGGGGGGACAATATGGGTCAGGGCGAGGGCCTTGGCGTTCATATCACGGGCGACGCCACCGACCTGTGATGACAGGGTGTGGTAGGAGGCGACGTTGTCCATCGTCTTAGCCGAGCGGTGGCTCGCCGCAGCGTTCTCTT
>CALJIU010000074.1 GCA_937974055.1 uncultured Neomegalonema sp.
ATTCCGGGGCAAGCCAGACGGTTGGCGCGGAAGCAGGCTGGGATGGAAAGACCGCTGCGGGTGATGCGTCCGGGTAGACCGCCGGGGCATGTGAAGCGCGGGAAGCGGCCCATCGACCTGCTGCTGGCGGAGGTGCATGAGTTGGCGTTGATGGCGCTGGCGGGAATGAAAGCGCCTCCGTAGGAACAGGTTATAGGTTCAGGGTCGAGGCTCTCGCCTTTGGGCGGGGTGGATTGGCGTGTCTGCTCTCCACCCTTTGCAGAGTGTCGTGAGGAGAAATCGCTGCCCCTCACCCTTCGGGCTTGCCCAGCCTTCTCCCGCAAGCGGGAGAGGGAGAAGACGTGCACAGAGGCGGAAATCGCCGACCGTTTTCACCGTTCCATTCTGCTCCGGGTTTGCGCCCGGAACAGAGCGGTCAGTGATCGCCGCGATTGGGATTACCTGTCGTCACCCGTTATGAGGCGGGGCGGCATCGCGTCCATTTCCGCCTGATGAACGGCGGTCAGGGCCGCCGCTGCCGCCGCCTCGCGCTGATCGGGTGGCAGGGCCTCCAGCTCTTTTTCAGAAAGGCGCACTGTCACCTCGCGATGCGCGAACTTGATACCGTTCTCCGCAAACAACTCGCGCAGGCGCGAATAGACCAGCTTGCGGGTCGTCCATTGATCGCCGGGGCGCGTCATGAATTTCACCCGCATGATCATCGCAGAATCTTCCATCTTATAGATCCCCTGCGATTTCAGCGGTTGCATGAATTTCGGCCCTTCGACCGGATGCGCGGCCAGTTCGGCCCCCAAGTTCTTGATAAGCTTGCGCACTTTTTCGATATCGGTGTCATAGGTCACGCGGATCGGCAGTTTCACCATCACCCAGTCGCGGGAATAGTTGGTCAGATGCGTGATCTCGCCGAAGGGGATCGTGTGCAGCGCGCCGAGGTGGTGGCGAAGCTGAAACGAGCGGATCGATATCTTTTCGACCGTGCCTTTCACCAGCCCGATATCGATATACTCACCTTTGCGGAAGGCATCGTCGAACAGGTAGAACATGCCCGACAGGATATCGCGGATCAGCGTTTGCGCGCCAAAACCGATGGCGATACCGACGACACCGGCACCGGCGAATAGCGGCGCGACATTGATGCCCATCTCCAACAGCACCATGACCAAGACGCTGATGGAAATCGTGAACAGCAGAAAGTTGCGGAACAGCGGCAACAGGGTGGCCAAGCGCGTGGCGGCACTGGCCCCGCCCCCTTCGTCCCCCGGTTCGACCTCTAACTCCTCGCCGCCTTCTTCCAGAATGCGCGTGTCGATCCAAATGCGAGCGGCATGGTACAGCAGATATCCGATCAGGCAGATATCGATGACATCCTGCACCGGGTCCAGCGCCCCGCCATCGGCAACGAGATAATCGAAATCCCAAATATGCAGCAGCGCGTAAATACCCGCCCCAAAAGCGAAAATCGACGCGGTACGCTTGGCCAGCGCCTCGAAGTCGCGCATCCCGGTCAGTGTCGCGGCGGCGTGCGGCACGACGCTGCCCGCTGTTTGGGTGGCCGGACCGGATTCCTCGTCCCCATCCCCTTCCAAGGGGTCGCCTTCGATGAAGGCTTGCTCGACGATGGTTCGCTTGCCCTCCGGCTCGCCCTGTTCGACGCGGTTGCGCTCGACCACCTGCACGCGGCGATGTCTGAACACGCGGGCGATGGTGAAGGCGACGACGCCATAGGCCAGCAATACCGCCAGCAGAACGGTATAAGCCCCGACGATGAGGGGTGCGCCGCTGACCGTGCCCGACAGCAGGCGATAGCTGAGGACCATCGCCGCACCGACGAAATAGATGATGACAAGCGGTGCCCACAACGCAGCGGACAACCGGGGCAGCCATGTCGCCTCTTCCACATGGCACTGGCCGAGAATCGCCGCGCTGATCGCCTTCCGATTCACCAGCACCATGGCGATATTCAGCAAAACCATAACAATCGTCGCCAACAGAGTCAGCGTATTATGGGTCAGTCGGCTGGCCCCGATATCTTCGATCCAATAGCAGAATGCCAGAAGCGCAACGCAGGCGGTCATCGTCAACCAAAGCCAACGGAACAGCTTGCGCGCCTCCGCATCGTTCATGCAGGGAATACGATATTGGCTGAGATAGGGGCAAAGAACCATCCGCCACAGGATCGCCGTCAGCCGCGAAACGGCGACCGCGCCCATGACGACGATCACCGTTTTCTGCGAGGCGTCGCCCTTTGGGTCGAGCAGCGTGAAGACCAGCAAACCGGCCATCACCATCGACAGCGCGATCCCGACGATCCCAATGGCCGCCCGCAGTGCAAGAAGCGGCAGTTTCTCGACAAGACCGTGGGGGTCTGGCTTCTGCAACGAGATAAACCACGGGCCGACGAGGCGAACGCCGTAAATCTGCCATTCGATCAAATAGGCCAAAGCGAGGAATGCGAGCGTCCAGACCATGACGCCAAAGAAATAGGTCGGTTCGTTCGTCGGGCTTTGCGCCATAAGCAGGGTATGCGCGGCGCTGGCCACATCCGGCACATGCTCGATCAGGTCGATCAGGCGTTTCGATACGCGCTCAAGACTGAGTTGCGTTTCGGACAACATGCTCAGTTCTTCTGCCGCAACCGCATATTGCTCCGGCCCGGCTTCGCCCGGATCACTTGTGATAGTGGGTGCGCCAAGTGATCCGTAATCGCTTCCGGTCGCGTCCTGCGCGCTTGCCGGCAGGGCGAAAGCACACATCATTATCATCGCGAGGAGCAACGCGCGGATCGGGCCTGATAGTCTCGTCAGAATTCGCATGGACCTACCGTAGCGTGTTTCATCGCTATCGTCTTCCTCGCTTCACGTAAGCATGCCATGTACGCTAGTGGATGCTTTCTGTTAAGCAACGTCAAGAAGCGCAGGCGTGGTTTCAACGTCATCCGCACTGGAAAGAGACATGCCATGCTAACTGATACCGAAAAAGGCATCTCTTCCAAGGGAGAGGCCGTCGATCCTAGCGCGCCGCGTATCATGCTTTACAGCCACGATACCTATGGTCTGGGGCATATCCGGCGCGCGCGCACAATCGCGACGGCGCTGGCGACACGATTTACGAAAGCCAGCATTCTGATCGCGACCGGCTCGCCCATCGTCGGCAGGTTCGATTTTCCGCAGGGTGTTGATTTCGTTCGTATTCCTGGAGTAGTGAAGCTGCCTAGCGGTGACTACGCCTCCGACACTATGCATCTCGACATCGCCCAGACCGTCGAGTTGCGCGAACGTATTCTCCTGACCACCGCCGAAGCCTTCGCCCCCGACCTATTGATTGTCGATAAGGAGCCGACCGGGCTGCGCGGTGAGATGATTCCGACCCTCGAACACTTGCGCGACAATGGCACCCGCATCGTTCTCGGCCTGCGCGATGTTTTGGACGAAGCGACCGCGCTCGATGCCGAATGGACGCGCAAGGAAGCCTATGCCGCGATCGAGCGGTTCTATGACGATATCTGGGTCTATGGCCTGCGCGAGATATTCGAGCCACTGGCGGGATTATCGCTGCCAGCGCGCACCCTTGATCGCGTGGAATATACCGGATATTTGCGCCGTGAAGCCCCCGAAGAATGGCCGGACGCCCCCATTGGCGATGCGATGGCGGCGGATTCCGTGCTCGTTACCCCCGGTGGTGGGGGCGATGGCGAGGCGCTGGTGGATTGGGTTCTGCGCGCTTATGAGGCCGATACCAGCCTTTCGACCCCCGCTCTTCTCGTCTTTGGCCCGTTCATGGCGGCGGAACGACGGGCCGAGTTCGAGCGGCGCGCCCATCGCTTCCGCACCATCCGCACGCGCGCCTTCGACTCGCGAATCGAACGGCTGATGATCGAGGCACGCGGCATCATAGCCATGGGCGGCTATAATACGTTTTGCGAGATCTTGAGCTTCGATAAACCCGCAGCGATAGCCCCGCGCATCACGCCGCGAATGGAGCAATATCTGCGCGTCGCCGCCGCCGAGAAACGCGGCCTCGTGCGGATGCTTCCCCCCGTCGGCGATGGTAGCGCGCCCCCTGACCCCGCCGCGATGGTCGAAGCGATACGCGCGTTCAGCGCCCAGCCCCTGCCCTCGGCGGCACGGATCGACGGCCTTCTTGATGGTCTGGATAAAGTCGGCGACCTGACCCAAGCCGCGCTTGCGACGGTCCGATGACGCAGCGTATCGCGGTCGTGATGAAGGGGTATCCGCGTCTGTCGGAAACCTTCATCGCACAGGAATTACTTGGCTTGCAGGAACGTGGAATCGTTTTCGATATCTGGTCGTTGCGCCATCCAACCGACACGAAAACTCACCCGACGCAGGACGCGATTACCGCCGATTTGCACTATCTGCCGGAATATATCCGCGACGAGCCACGCCGCGTTCTAGGCGCGCTTGTGCGCTCGCTGGGTGATCGCCGGTTCTGGCGCGCGGCGCGTATCTGGCTACGTGATCTGGTCCGTGCAAGAGATGCCAACCGGATCAGACGTTTCGCACAAGCCGTTGTCATGGCGCGTGAATTGCCGGACGATACCGCCTTTCTCTATGCCCATTTCCTGCACACCCCCGCATCGGTCACGCGGTATGCGGCGATCATGCGTGGTTTGGAATGGGGATTTTCCGCCCATGCAAAGGATATCTGGACGACTGATGATTGGGAAAAACGTGAGAAAATAGAGGCTTCCGCCTTTGGCGTCACCTGCACCCGCTACGGTGCCGAGCATCTGGCAACCCTCGCACCGCCGGACGACCCGGATCGCGTTTCGCTCGTCTATCATGGCCTAGACCTCTCGGACCTGCCCGCACCATCCGAGCGACGCGCAAACCCTAGCCCCTTCACGATCCTGTCGGTGGGCAGGTTGGTCGAGAAGAAGGGGTATGATCTCGTCCTCGACGCACTTGCAAAACTGCCGCAAACCCTCGATTGGCGTTTCGTCCATATCGGTGGGGGAGAGCTGAAAGATGAGCTGAGGCATACTGCGCAAGCCCTTGATATAGATGATCGTATCGACTGGCGCGGCGCGCAGGCGCGGGACGCTATATTCGATGCGATGCGCGCAGCCGACCTGTTCATCCTACCCAGCCGTATCACCGCCTCGAAGGACCGCGACGGGCTGCCCAATGTCCTGATGGAAGCCGCGAGCCAGAAGCTTCCGATCATTTCTACGGCGATTTCTGCCATTCCTGAATTCGTAACCGATGGCCAAAGCGGTATTCTCGTTCCCGCCGAAGACGCCCCTGCGCTCGCTTCGGCAATCGAAACCCTCGCAAATGATCCAGCTTTGCGCGAAGGATACGCGGATACGCTCTACGCGCGCCTTGTCGATGATTTTGGCGCGGAGGCCGGTATCAACGCCGTTGCCGCACGCATACGCGCCGCAATCGCATGACCCGCGTCGCCTTCTACGCCCCGATGAAGCCGGTGGATCATCCCGTACCATCGGGAGATCGCCGTATGGCGCGCTTGTTCAAGCAAAGTCTCGCCAAGGTCGGATATGAGGTTGAAATCGCAAGTTCCCTGCGCGCCTTCGATGGCAAAGGATGTGCCGATGCTCAGGCCGAAATCTCGCAAAATGCGCGAACCGAAGTGGCGCGGATCAGTACCGAATGGGCAGCCCGCCCGCCGGATATCTGGTTCACTTACCACTGCTACTACAAGGCCCCCGACCTGCTCGGCCCGCCCCTCGCGAAGCGATTTTCGATTCCCTATGTCATCGCGGAAGCCAGCCGGGCGAGAAAGCGGTTGGGGGGGGCTTGGGATGGCTTTGCCAGACGGGCTGAAACGGCGATAGATAGCGCAGACCTTCTGCTGGCCATGACCGCCCATGATCGCTTCGCTCTCGACCGGGATGTGCGTGCGTGCCAGATTATCGCTGATTTCCCCCCTTTTCTCGATCCCGGCCCGGAGCCTGCGGCCAAAAGCGCCTGCCCGACCCTTCGTCTTTTGGCGGTGGCGATGATGCGAGGGGGCGACAAACTCGCATCCTATCGCCAGCTCGCCGCCGCCCTGCCCTATCTCGACACGAACTGGACCCTGACTATTATTGGTGATGGTCCTGCAAAGAGTGAAGTTGAGAGCCTTTTCAATTCGTTTGGTGCGAAAGTGCATTTTGTGGGTGAAGTCGATGAATCCGCCCTACGCGCGCATTACGAAGCCGCTGATATCCTTGTTTGGCCCGGTGTCAATGAAGCCTACGGGATGATCTATTTAGAGGCTCAGGCGGCGGGTACGCCCATCGTGGCCGAGGACTGGCCTGGCCCTCGCGCGGTCATCGGTCCCGGCTCCGTACTTGCTGCCATCGACGATCCAAAGGCATTCGCGTCAGCAATCGACTCCGTTGCCACCGATACCGATGCTGGTCGAAAAGCCCGGCAATACGTTCTCGCCCACCATGCGCTCGACACAGCCGCAGCGCGCCTGTCGACGCTTCTCGGAGGTCTTGCATGAAGATCGGACTTATTCGCCACGGGCGCACCGAATGGAACGATGCTGGAAAACTGCAAGGTCGAACGGATATTCCGATTTCCGAACAAGAGCGTCAGCGCCTATCTTCCCTTGCCTTACCGCCTGTATGGGGCGACGCTGATATCCTTTCCAGCCCCCTTAGCCGCGCCCGTGAAACCGCTGAAATACTGACGCAAAAGCCGCCCCGCATCGACAATTCGCTGATCGAAATGAACCTTGGTGCATGCGAGGGGCTTCGCGGCGTGGACCTGCTGGACGATCCTGGAAGCGGCTATCGCCATGTCGAGGAATGGGGGTGGGACCATCGCCCGCCGGGTGGCGAGTCCCCTCGCGATGTCCTCGACCGTATCAAGTCATCGGTTGATGCGCTAGCGACGGATACCGTGATCGTCAGTCATATCAATATCATGCGCGTTCTTCTCGCTGTGGCATACGATTGGGATTTCATCGGCGAAATGCCATTCCGCATCAAACGCAACCGTATCCACGTGATCGAGCGCCACGGCGATACTTGGCGACCCGCAGGTGACCCCATCAGGTTGATCGACCGATGCGGATAGCGTTTCTGGTCACCCATCTGCTCGGCACCGGCCATCTTGCCCGTACCGCCCAAATCGCCGATGCCTTTGCGACGCGCGGGCATGATGCGCTTGTCCTGAGCGGTGGGATGCCCGCGCCCTTGGTTGCGCCCAAAGCCGCTATTCTTCAACAGATTCCTCCAATCCGTTCCGATGCGACTTTCACCACGTTGTTCGACGAAAACGACAAGATTGCATCGCCCGCTTTCTTTGAACGTCGGATCGTTGAAATCCACAACGCTATCAGGGCTTTCCGGCCCGATGTTCTGGTCACCGAGCTTTTCCCCTTCGGACGACGAAAGCTGGCGGCGGAATTCGAGGCAGCGATCCACGCCGCGCCCGATGCCCGCATTGTCTCATCGATCCGCGATATTCTTCAGATGCCACGCAAAACCGGGCGCAAGGAAGAGGCCGAAGAACGGCTTAGGCGTCACTATGACGGCATCCTCTTTCATGGTGACAGTTCTCTGGTTGGTTTGGATGCAAGCTGGCCCCTGCCAGCGCCACTCTCCGCTCTTGTCGAGGAAACCGGGTACATCACGAATGCTGCGCCCACCGCCGCCGAAGGCACCGACGGCACGGGCGAAATAATCGTGGCGGCTGGCGGGGGCGCGGTCGGGACCGCGCTGTTCAATGCCGCACTGGATGCTGCACGGCAGAAACCTGCCCTGAAATGGCGTATTCTCATCGGCAAGCAGACCGATATCGGCCACGTCCCGCCCTCGGTTATCGTGCAGCCGGTCCGCCCCGATTTCCGCGCCCTGCTCACGCGATGCCGTCTTGCCGTTTTGCAATGCGGATACAACACCGCGATGGACATCGCCGACACGGGCGCAAGGGCCGTTTTCTGCCCTTTCGAGGGGGAGGGAGAAACCGAACAACTGCAACGCGCGCAGGCAATGGCAAAAGAGTATGGTTGCGGCGTGATCCGCGAGAATATGCTCGACGGTCGAGGATTGCTTGCGGAAATCGACGCGACTCTGAATCGCCCCGCCGGAGACTTCACCGCAATACGCCGCAAAGGTGCCCAACGCAGCGTTGATATCGTCGAGCGAGCCTTGCAAACATGATGATCGACTGGTCCCCCCTCGACAAAGCGATGGAAGGGCGAGCGCCGGTATTCTGGTGGCGCGACGATGATGCGGTTGCGCCGACCCCCGCGCTCGACCGGCTCATCGCAATGGCGGGAGATATCGATGCACCCCTCCTCCTCGCATCGATCCCCTTAGCCGCGACCTCCGCCCTCGCCGCACGCATCGAAATGACTCCGAAGGTCGATATCGCCGTGCATGGGTGGTCGCATGTCAGCCATGCTGCACCGGGCGAGAAGAATGCGGAATTTGGCGCGCATCGCCCGCTTGCACGGCGAGTATGGGAGGCAGAACAGGGCCTTACTCGTTTGAATGACCTGTTTGGTAATTGCACGTTGCCCGTCTTCATCCCTCCGTGGAATCGGATGGGAGAGGATATGCCCGCAGCGCTCGCTACGGTCGGCTTCAACGGCGTTTCGGTCTATGGCCAGCGCATACCATCCAACGCACCGATCCCGCGTGTGGACGCTCATCTCGACCCGATAGATTGGCGCGGCACGCGATCCGTCGTCGATCCTGCCATCTTCATCGCGAAAGTGGTCGATCTGCTGGAGGATGACCTACCCATCGGGCTGATGACACATCACCTCGTCCATGACGAGGCGATCTGGGAATTCGTTGCGGCCCTCGTCACCCGGCTTACGAAACGGGGGGCGCGGTGGACCTCGTTTGCCTCGCTCATCGCCCCGCTGGAAACGCCAACCGTGCGATGATCTCGCGCAAAACCGCCTCGCTGGAGGGGGCAATGTCGAAATCATGCAAGGTTTCGCCCGTCCCCGCAGGTTCCAACGTCGCGAGTTGACTGTCGAGCAGGCCGGTCGGCATGAAATGATCCGCCCGCGCGGCCATTCGTGTGCGGATCAAATCCGGGTTGCCGGTCAGGTGGACGAAGATCGGATCGGTTCCACTTCCCCGCAAACGCTCGCGGTACGCCACGCGCAAGGCCGAGCACGCCACCACAGCCGATTTCCCCGCCCGGTGACGATCCGCCATTTCCCCGGCCAGCAGGTCCAGCCACGGCCAGCGATCATCGTCCGTCAGCGGCGTTCCCGCCGCCATTTTTGCGCGGTTTTCGGCGGGATGGTAGGCATCCCCCTCGATGAAATCACAGCCCATATGAGCGGCTAAACCCGCGCCAATGCTGGACTTTCCGCACCCGCAAACCCCCATGACGACGACGATCACGACCTCGCATCCTGATCGGGATGCACCCACGGGCCATGATGCTGCCCCTCGCGGTCGGTGCGCCCGAATCCATGCGCGCCAAAGCGGTCGCGTTGTGCCTGCACCATCGCCGTCGGCAAATGCCGCACCCCCAGCGCGTCGACATAAGCGAGCGTGCCACCGAGCACAGCCAACGGATAGCCGTTCTCGACCGATGCGGAGACGACCCCACGCCATTGCGAGACGAGCGCGGCCAAATCCGCCGCAACGGAAGGGATTTCAATCGGCAAAATCGCATCCGGCGCATCCGCAACCGCATCGGCCAACATATCCAGCAGGTCCATGCGCAAGATGCTGCCCGCTCGCCATACCCGCAACACGCGCGCAAGATCACCATGCCACCCATGCGCCGCCGCCGCGACAGCATACAGATGCACCCCCTGCGATAGCGCCGCGATCATCGTACCGATGAGCGCCGCTTCGATATCATCGATCATCCCCCGGTCCAGCGCCCCACGCGGCAGATCGGCCTCGGCCATCACCGCTCGCGCCCGACCCTCTCCGGATAGCTGCCGCGCGGTGACCGCCTCCATGATCGAGGGGATGGCGACCCCGTGCTCGACCCCGGCATTGATCGTCCAGCCGCCGGTGCCTTTCTGCCCGGCCACATCGCTGATCTTGTCCAGCAAGGCACCCTCGCCTAGCGGATCGGTGGCCCCGGCGATTTCTGCCGTGATTTCCAGCAGGAACCCTGCCCCGCGCCCCGCGCCATTCCACCGCGCGAACACCGCCGCCGCCTCATCCGCCGACAACCCGATCCCCTGAATCAGCAGCATATGCGCCTCGGCAATCGCCTGCATGATCGCGTATTCGATACCGTTATGGACCATCTTCACGAAATGCCCGGCCCCGCCCTCGCCAAAGCGATCCACGGTCAACGCGTCATCCTTGGCCGAAGCGGCAACGGCGCCGAGCATGGGCCGCGCTTTCCCCCACGCCGCCTCAGACCCGCCCACCATCAACGCCGCCCCATGCCGCGCCCCCTCTGCCCCGCCGGAGATGCCGACGCCCAGAAAGCCGATACCCCGCGCGCCCAGCGATGCCGCCCGCCGCTCCGTATCGCGAAAGTTCGAGTTACCACCATCGAGGATCACATCCCCCGGTGATAGCTGCGGCGCGAGGGCGTCGATTTCCAGATCGACCTGCTCCCCCGCCTTGACCATCAGCAATATGACGCGCGGCGTGGGCAGGGCCGCGACCAGTGCGGACGTATCATCTAGGATCGTCACACCATCCGCCCGCCAAGCCCGCGCCGTCGCCCAACTGTCGGTCGCAAACACCGCCTGCCCCGTGTCGCGCCAGTTCAGCGCGAGATTGCGCCCCATCACTCCCAATCCGACCAGACCCACCGCCATCCGTCTCTCCCCAATATACCGCGCTTCTTGTCGCGCAGCCGCCACCTCATGTAAACGCTTAGGCATCCCTCGCCATCCGGAGCCGACCATGAGCACCATTGCCAGCCTCGAAACCCGCCTGTTCCACGTCCCCCTCGCCGAAATCCTCAGCGATGCGAAACATGGCGACCATACCCATTTCGAGCTGGTGACAGTGACGATCCGCACGATGGATGGAATGGAAGGTACGGGCTACACCTATACTGGCGGCAAGGGCGGCCATGCGATCCGCGCCATGATCGAGCATGACCTCGCCCCCATGCTATCCGGTGCCGATGCGCGGCAGGTCGAGGCGCTTAACGAGGCGATGCAATGGCATATCCATTATGTCGGGCGTGGCGGTGTGGCATCCTTCGCCATTTCCGCCATCGATATCGCGTTGTGGGATATCCGGGGAAAAACACGGGGCGAGCCGCTGCACGTCATGGCCGGGGGCGCGGGCACGACGTGTGCGGCCTATGCGGGGGGCATCGACCTCGGCTTCACGCTGGAAAAGCTGAAACAGAACGTCAGCGGATACCTCGCGCAAGGCTTCGACGCGGTGAAAATCAAGGTCGGCCTGCCCGATCTGGCCGAGGATATCGCCCGCGTCGCCGCCATCCGCGACCTAATCGGTCCGGATCGCCGCCTGATGGTCGATGCGAATTACGGCCTGACCGTCGCGCAAGCCATCGATGCGGCAAAGGGCTTCGCACCCTACGATATCACGTGGTTCGAGGAACCGATCATCCCTGAAGATTACGAAGGCTACGCCCATATCGCCGATGCGACTGGAATGCCGCTGGCGATGGGCGAGAACCTCCATACGATCCACGAATTCGAGGAAGCCTTCAATCGCGCAAAACTGGCCTTCATCCAACCGGATTCCGGCAATTGCGGTGGCATCACGACTTGGCTGCAAGTCGCGGCCCTCGCGAAAATGGCAGGCATTCCGGCTTGCACCCATGGGATGCAGGAACTGAACGTCTCGCTCATTTCCGGCAATGGCGATGGCGCGTGGCTAGAAGTGCATAGCTTCCCCATCGACGCCTATACCACACGCCCGCTCGTCATCGAAAACGCCCGCGCCGTCGCCCCCGACACCCCCGGTATCGGCGTCACGTTCGATTGGACGAAACTCGCCCCCTACGACGTGTGATACCAAGCGCGCGTGATCGACTGCCCCCTCCTATACCGGGTTTCGGGTAGAGTGCGGGTTGATATGAGAAACAGCCTGTGCGAGCCTTCCATCCATGCACAATCGGGAGTGGACGATGGCTGTAGCGCAGAGACAGGATGGAATCGTCGCTGGGCGACTACCCAAAGACGCCTACACAGAGAATTTCGGCGATGCCTATCCGCCCTTGACCCCGCATGAGGCGCTGGTGGCCGCCGACCGCTGCTATTTCTGCCACGACGCGCCCTGTATCGCCGCCTGCCCGACCGAGATCGACATCCCGCTGTTCATCCGCCAGATACAGGCGGACAGCGCCAAGGGCGCAGCGAAGACGATCTTGAACCAAAACATCTTGGGCGGCATGTGCGCCCGCGTCTGCCCGACCGAAACGCTGTGCGAGGAAGCCTGCGTTCGCGAAATGGCCGAGGGTAAACCCGTCCAGATCGGCGCGCTGCAACGCTATGCCACCGATGCCCTGATGGCCACGGGCGAACATCCCTTCGCCCGCGCCGCGCCAACCGGCAAGATCATCGCGGTGATCGGTGCCGGTCCGGCGGGCCTCGCCTGTGCCCATCGCCTCGCCATGCACGGGCATACGGTCGTCGTCGTGGACGGGCGCGAAAAGCCCGGTGGTCTCAACGAATACGGCATTGCCAGCTACAAGACGGTGGACGATTTCGCTCAAGCCGAAGTCGATTGGCTGCTGAAAATCGGCGGCATCCGCATCGAAACGGGGTCGGTTCTGGGCCGCGACTACACGCTGGAGGAACTGCGCAACGATTACGATGCCGTCTTCCTCGGCATGGGGCTGGCGGGCGTCAATGCCCTGATGCTCGACGGAGCCGATGACCGCATCGGCAACGCGGTGGATTTCATCGCCGCCCTACGCCAATCCGACGACCTCTCGACCCTGCCCATCGGTCGCCGCGTCGTCGTCATCGGCGGTGGCATGACCGCCGTGGACGCCGCCGTACAATCCAAGCTGCTCGGCGCGGAGGACGTCACCATCGTCTACCGGCGCGGACAAGACCGCATGAGCGCCAGCCGCCACGAACAGGACCACGCCACCAGCGCGGGCGTGCGCCTTCTCTGCAACGCCATGCCGGTGCGGGGCGCGCCGGGTGGCGTCGAGTTCGAGTATACCGAGGAGGGGCCGGACGGCCTGCGCGGCACCGGCGAAACCTTCGTGCTTGAGGCCGATCAGGTCTTCCGCGCCATCGGCCAAACCTACGGCGACACCCCCGCCGCCGCCGTCGAGTTGGAACGCGGCAAAATCCGCGTCGATACCGAGGGCCGCACCTCCATCCCCGGCATATGGGCGGGGGGCGATTGCGCGCTGGGCGGCGAAGACCTGACCGTCACCGCCGTCGCTGAAGGCCGCGACGCAGCGGAAAGCATCAACCGTCATCTGTCAGGAGTCTGACATGCCCTATGTCAATGGAGCCGTCATCCCCGTCCCCACCGCAAACAAAGACGCTTACATCGCGAAATCGAGCGAAATGGCCGCGATCTTCAAGGACCATGGCGCAATGCAGGTGGTCGATTGCTGGGGCGCAGACGTCCCCGACGGCAAAGTCACGTCCTTTCCGATGGCCGTGAAATGCGAACCCGACGAGACGGTCGTCTTCTCATGGATCACGTGGCCCTCGAAACAGGCGGCGGATGAAGGGATGCAAAAAGCTATGTCCGACGACCGCATGGCGGCGGGCGCAATGCCCTTCGACACCAAACGCATGATCTTCGCAGGTTTCGATATGGTGGTGGATGTCTGAACACCCGCAGCCCCGCACTCGATTCGGGGCCACCTTGATCTAGCTCAGAAGGCCCCGCATCGAGTGCGGGGCGGGGAGAAAACGATAATGGCTGACCTGCGCAACGACTTCGTCGGGATCAAATCCCCCAACCCGTTCTGGCTCGCCTCCGCGCCACCGACCGAC
>CALJIU010000075.1 GCA_937974055.1 uncultured Neomegalonema sp.
GGAAAGCTGGCTGGAGATCAACCGCAAATTCTCCGAAATCTGGCCCGTCATCACCCAGCAGAAAGACCAGCCCGCCGATGCTGAAAAGCATGACGGCGAAGAGGGCAAGTTCGAGAAATACTTCTCCGAAGCCCCCGGCACAGGCGACTAAGGCGAATAACCGCGTGCGACTTCCCCCCCGATTGCACTTCGAGCGACGGGCGGCTAGGCTATCCTTCGGTTTGGGAGGACCGCACGCATGGACGCACCCGTTTTCCAGAACGCCCCGCTGATCGACCCTTTCGCGCGCACGATCGATTATCTGCGCGTCTCGGTCACGGATCGCTGCGATTTCCGCTGCGTCTATTGCATGTCCGAGCACATGACCTTCCTGCCCAAACGCGACCTGCTGACGCTGGAAGAACTCGACCGCCTCTGCACCGCCTTCGTCGATCTCGGCGTCAAGAAGCTGCGCATCACCGGGGGCGAGCCGCTCGTCCGCCGCAACATCATGTGGTTCTTCGACCAGATGGGCCGCCACCTCGCCAGCGGCGCTCTCGAAGAACTGACCCTCACCACCAACGGGTCACAGCTCGCCCGCCATGCGCAGGCGCTGGCCGATGCCGGAGTGCGCCGGGTCAATGTCTCCCTCGACACGCTCGACCCCGAAAAATTCGCGACCGTCACCCGCTGGGGCAAGCTCGACGCCGTGCTGCGCGGGATCGAAGCCGCCAAAAAGGCGGGCATGGCCATCAAGATCAACGCCGTCGCGATCAAGGATTTCAACGATTCGGAAATCCACCACATGATCGAATGGGCCGGTGCCGAAGACCTCGACCTCACCTTCATCGAAGTCATGCCGATGGGCGAGATGGAGGAACAAGAGCGCCTCGGCCAATACTGGCCCCTCACCGAAGTGCGCACCAAGATCGCCGAACGCTGGACCATCACCGAAAGCAATCATAAGACCGGCGGTCCCGCCCGCTATTTCGACGTGGCCGAAACCGGGCGGCGATTGGGCTTCATCACCCCGCTGACGCATAATTTCTGCGAAAGCTGCAACCGCGTGCGCCTCACTTGCACCGGGATGCTGTATCTCTGCCTCGGCCAAGATCACAGCGCCGACCTACGCGCCCCCATGCGCGCATCCGACGACCCGGCGGTGCTAGAAGCCGCCATCCGCCACGCCATCACCCTCAAACCCAAGGGCCACGATTTCGACTATTCGCGGCAGGGTGTGAAAGGCCAAGTCAAGGCACGGCATATGAGCGTGACGGGGGGCTAGTTTTCCCCGTTCTGCCCCGCACGAAGATGCGGGGCCTCGCTGATGGGCGCGCTGTCCATCGAGGCTCCGGGCCTGCGCTCGAAGCAGAGTTGTCTTTCTCTAAATCTTTATTATGAAAGAGGCTTTCCCGCCTCATTGCACCGTTCTCAAGCGCTCCGCCGACCCACCACCCCCGACAGCAGCGTCGACCGATCCAGCGTAAAATCGCTCTCGATCCATTCCGCCTCGATCCGTCCCAGCGTCTCGCCGATTTCCGGTCCCGGCTCTATGCCCAGCGCCATCAGGTCTCGCGCAGCGATGGGGAATTGCGAATCCGCCCCGGCCACGATCTGCGTCACCAACCGCGTTTCCAGCGGTATGCCCGCCCGCGCCACCTGAATCAGCAGCAGGTCACGCGCCGCCGCCTCGCCCCGTTCATAGCCAGCGCGCCGCGCATTGGCCGCATCGGTGATGCCATAACCCAAAGGCCGACGCTGGCGCAGCATCTTCATCTGCTCGTTCGACAGGCGCAGCGCCCGCCCCACAGTCACCGCATCCGACGCCCCGGCGATCAACGCCAGCCGACGAAACGGGTCCGGGGACAAGCCGATCCGGCTTTCCGCCGCCACCAGCGCGCCCATCGGCGGGATGCCATCCGCAAAGGGCAGCGCCTTGGCCAGCACCCCCGTCTGGGTCATCATATCCACCGCAATCTCAGGATGCGGCGCGGCCAGCAGTTTCAGCACTTCCGCCCCGATCCGCTCATGCGACAATCCCGCCAATCCCCCGGCCAGCCCGGCACAGGCGACCAGCGCATCCGGCTCCATATCACCCTCGCCGTACCAAGCGTGGAAACGGAACAGCCGCAGGATGCGCAGGTAATCCTCCTGAATCCGATCCGCCGCAGACCCGATGAATCGCACCCGCCGCGCGGCCAGATCACCCAGCCCCGTGCCCAGCACATCGACGACCGTACCGTCGCCCTCCGCATAGAGCGCATTCATCGTGAAATCCCGGCGCGAGGCGTCGAGTTTCCAGTCTTTCGTGAAAGCCACCGTCGCGTGGCGGCCATCCGTCTCGGTATCCTGCCGCAGCGAGGTGATTTCAAAGGTCCGCTTGCCCGCAACCGCCGTAATCGTGCCATGCTCGATGCCGGTCGGAATCGCCCTGATCCCCGCCGCCTCCAGCGCCGCCATCGTATCCTCAGGCGGCACATCGACCGCAATATCGATATCGCGCACCGTCTTGTGGATAACCGCATCGCGCACGCAGCCCCCCACGAAGCGCGGCAACGCCCCCGCCGCCGTCAAGGCCGCAAACAGAGCACGGGTTTCCGAAGCAATCAGCCATTCGCCGGTCACGGTAACGGTCATGGATTTTCTTCCGATCAAAGGTCATCGAGTCGCAAGAGTTGTATACCAACGATACTGCAATATGGTGAACCGCAGGATCGTTCACCGTCGAAAACACCCCATCGGCACCCTCCCTCTTTCCCTCACCGTTCCATGAAATATGCGACCTCAAACAGCAGGCACACCAAATCGCCCCCCGCCCAGCGGCGACGGCCCAAAAACCTCATCCCTAAAACCTGTACCCCGCTACGGAGGCGCTTTCATCCCCGCCAGCGCCATGAGCGCCAATTCATGCACCTCCCGCAGCAGCAGATCGATGGGCCGCTTTCCGCGCTCCACATGCCCCGGCGGTCTGCCCGGACGCATTACACGCAGCGGCCTTTTCATCCCAGCCTGCTTCCGCGCCAGCCGCTTGGCCTGTCCCTGAATATCGTTCATCGCAGCGACAAGCGCCTCAACCCGACGACGAAGCGCAGCGGCGCTGACCGGATCATCCGGCAAAATCTCCACCCGCCCCGGCGGCGAAATGTCTAGGTCATCGAACCCCCGAACATTCGGCCCAAATCCCGGCGCAGTCTTCCGCTTCGGCGGCCCAACCTTCTTGCGAGGGTCCATCAAGGCAAAGACCGGCTTCCGCCCACCCGACCCCTTTGGAATACCGCCCGATGGAGGCGACCGCTTCGCGCGTGGCTTCACCACGATATCCATCGCCGCAATCTCGATCAGCCGTCGCAGCGTCGATTCTGCCGGGCGCAGTAACGCCAAAATCGCCAGATGCATATGCCGCAGCAACACCTCGCCACCGCCCAGCATCGCGAGAATCTGCGCCACGGTGGGCAGCAAATCTTCACGGTTGATCTCGATGCAGCGGGTCCAGCTCATATGTGTCGCGTATCCTCGTTAATACAAAACAAGAACAAACGACATGAAAACCGGCAAAATGTCAAGCGCGCGCTGCTCCCGAAATTCGGGATCGCGGATCTTTCGAGAGGTTATTTCTCCGACGCACCCTTCGCGCGGTCGTCTTCATCGATGATCGTGCGGATCGATGACAGGATATCCGCCATCCCCGCCTGCCCCTCAACCCGCGCTTGCCACGCGGTCGGGCCGCGCATCGACCAATGCCCGCAAGCCATCCTCAAAGGTCGTCTCGGCCCGTATGCCCAGCACCCGCTGCATCCGCGCGGCATCCCCGACCGAATCGCGAATATCCCCATCACGCGGCGGACCATACGAGATCGCCCCCTGCGCCCCGGTCAGCCCCGCCAGCGTCTCCGCCAGCGCCGAAATCGTCACCGCCCGCCCCGTGCACACATTCATCGCGTCAAAGCTGGCGGGCTGTTCCAGCCGTCGCCGCCGCATCAACCGGTCGAGCGACGCCATCAGTGCCCGCACGACATCACCGACATAAACGAAGTCCCGGCTTTGCCGCCCATCGCCATTGATCGTGATGCCCTGCCCCGCCGCCAGCCGGTCGGCAAAGATCGAGATCACCCCCGAATAGGGCGAGTTCGGGTCTTGCCCCGGC
>CALJIU010000076.1 GCA_937974055.1 uncultured Neomegalonema sp.
CGGCCCATATAGAAGATATCCGCCCCCGGCCCCCCGGCGGCGATGGTGATGCCGCCCTCGGCCACGATCCGGTCATCACCCCGACCGCCCGCCAGCAGATTAAAGCCCAAGCCCCCGGCAATCGTGTCATTCCCGTCCAGCCCGGCGATGATGTCGTTACCGCCATTCCCGGTCAGCATATCCGCCTGTGGCCCGCCCGCGAGCAGGTCGTTACGGTCCGACCCGCGCACCTTTCCATCCACCGCCTTGTGCCGCGACAGGGCCAGCGTCGTGCCATCGGGAAAGATCGGGACGATCCCCCATTTCGGATGCCGCGCAAAGCTGTCGGCCCCGCCATGCATCGCCATCGTGTTGCGCACCAGCGTCGCATAGGCTTCGGCCAGCAGCGGGTCGGCAAAGCTACCCACCAGCGAGGCATAGCCCGCCCGCCCCTGCGCGGCGAAGTTCCACGCCTTGTCATGGTCACCGTTCTGCACGCTGGGCCGCGCGTCATGCCGTCCATCACTGACATTTGCCTGCGCAATTTCGCGCCAAGTGGCAAAGGGCGCGCGCGTGTCACGGTTACCGTGGATCGTGTGATAGCCCGTCGACCAGCGCGGATCGAAATCGGCCCGCAGAAAGCGGTTCAGCAGATAGCGCCGGGTGTAGCCATAGACTTGCCCGGCCTCCGCAAAGCCCATCCGCGCGTTCTGGCCCGTGGCGGAGGCGAAGAAATCCTGCTGCCAGTTCGACACGATGCCCTTGGGGTTCGACCCCATGATCCAGCCGCCCGTCTCGTAACGCACCGGCCCGCCCAGCTTGTCATCGGCGGCATAGGCACGGGGATACCATGCGAGGCGCGAACGCAGCTTGCCGACCAGATACTCCTTCACCGGGTGGTCGTCGGGCGTGATCCATGCCGCATAGCCATGCGTGCGATTGACCCATGCCTGCCCGCGCACTTCCTCGTTCCGCAGATTGCCCTGCGCATCACCCCGGTAGCGCGGATTGTACATGAACAACCCTGCCGCCACCTGCGCATGAAGCTCATCGAGGTAATAGCGGTCCCCGGAAATCAGGTACGGCACGTAGGTCAGGTCCGGTTGATGCGCGTTGTCGATCTTCCATTTATCGACCTTGGTCTTGACCGGGCCATGCCCGTTCTTGTCCTGCGAGGCGCGATAATCCATCCAGTATTTCGGATGCCCGTCCAGCGTCGGCGCGGCCTGCGTGGCCGGATCACGCAAGTGCCACGGCACCGACCCCGCCGCATCCGCCGTCTCCATCATGGCAAGGCGATGCTGCGGCGATTGCGTGCGCAGCCATGCGATTGTCCATTCGGGCAGCATCCCGATATCGCCGCGCCCCCCCGTCGTCGGCATCGCCTGCTTGATCAGCGCATTGCCGAACGGCTCGGTATCGGCCTTGGCCAGCTTGTTCGGCCATTCTTGCAAAAAGCGCGGATCGACCCGCAATTCGGGGTCATAGGCAGGCACGGCCCCGGTCGCGATCATGTAGGGGTAATCGTAACCGACATGCACCGACGATGGCTGCGCCCCGGCCCAGACGATCTCGCGCCAATTGGCGTAGCGGCGATGCGTGACCGTGCGTTCGACCATCGTGCGCCCGCTCATACGGATGGCGTAGGAATAGCCGATATCCAGATTATTCGTCTCGAACATCGAATCGTTATGCATCGAGACGGAGGTGCGCACCGACCCATCCGCCTGCGCGCGAATATCGAAAATTGCGGTTAGTTGCGGTGTCAGGCGCCGCTTGATCCGAATCTCGCTCGCCAGCGGCCCGTTCAGCCACCGCGCGGGATCGGTCGTCACCGCCTGTTTCAGCAGCATGGCCGCATCCAGCGTCACCTTTTGGCCGTTGAAATCGAAGACCACGCTCAAATCGTACCCGCGCGATAGGATCGACCGCACATCCAGCGTTTCCGTGCGGGGCGCATTGGCGGTACGCAGCGCCAGCGTGCCCGACGATCCCGCCGGATTGCGCAGCGACAGGATCGCATGACGGACCGATCCATCCGGGTGGCGCGCTTTGATATCCGTCTGCAAGGGTACCCGTTTCCCGCCGATCTCGCCGACGAGTCCCTTTCCCTTGGGCCAATCGCCCTTGCGAAAGACCTGTCCGAAACTGGTGATCCGGCCTTCCTGTCCGCGCAGCGCATCCAGCCGCACCCCGACAACCGCATCGGCCCCCTGTGGCCGGTCGACCGCCGGGGCGCCGACATTGGGCGACAAGCGCGCCAGAAACGCTCCATCCGCCCGCACATCGGTGGCGGCGAGAATGGTGCAGACGATCAGACCGGGGATGAAACGCATGGCAGGGCATCCTTCTAACTGTCACGCGCCAAGGCGATTGACGCGACCCGGTCGAAAATCGCGGCATAGTCTTCAGAAATGCTCAACTGCAACCGATTATTCTGTCCGAGAAACCAGATGGGGATGCAGTTTTCATGGTACAGATATTCGGTCACTCGATGCGGCTTTCGGTGCTGCTGCTCGCCATTATCGAAGCACTCACGGTTTACGCGGCGATTTTCATCATCGCGACGCTCGTGGTCCATTCACCGGATGGCCCCTCCGGCCTGACCAGTGCCGCCGCCCTGCCCGCATTGCTGACCATCTTGATGATGCTCGCCCTTGGCATCTATGAACCCGATGCCCGCGCCAATATGGCCACCATGACCGAGCGTCTGGGCGTTGCCTGTGTGGTCGGGGCAGGATTGGGCTTTGGCATCGTCTATGTCTTCGGCGATATCTGGGTTTCCCCCCTCTACGCGATTACCTGCGCATCATTCTCCTATGGCGCGGTCGCCATCGCACGCTTCACCTTTGGCAAGGTACTGAATTACGTACCGTTGCAGCGGCGTATCCTCGTCATCGGGTCGGAAACCGCCGGACAATCCGTGCGCGAGACGGCCCTCATGGGTTCGGGCGACAGCAATGTGGCCGTCGTGCTCGACCCCGCCGAAGCGGCGAATGGCGACACGCTGCTCGACCAGTCCCGCGCAATGGATATCAGCGAGATCGTCGTCGCCGACCGCTTTGCCCCCCTGCCCGCCGCTGCCCTGCTGGACTGCAAGGCCGCTGGCATCCGCATCCACGACTCGCTCGATTTCGGCGAGCAGGAAACGGGCAAAGTCGATCTGGAAAACCTTTACCCCGCACGCTTCATCTTTTCGCGAAACATTGGCTATGCGATCTGGTCGATGCGGGCCAAACGCGCGTTGGATATCGTGGTCAGTGCCGTCGCCGTCGTGTTGCTGTCGCCCGTGCTGCTGCTGACCGCCATCGCGATCAAATTCGACAGCCCCGGCGGCATCTTCTACCGTCAAACCCGCGTTGGCCTGAACGGCGCGCATTACGACATCATCAAATTCCGCTCGATGCGCAACGATGCCGAGGCGGGCGGCACCCCGCAATGGGCGCAGCAGAATGACAGCCGCGTCACCCGTGTCGGCCACTTCTTACGCCAGACCCGCATCGACGAACTGCCCCAGATCCTCAACATCCTGAAGGGCGAAATGTCCCTCGTCGGTCCCCGACCAGAGCGCCCCTTCTTCGTGGAGCAACTGGAAGAGAAGATGCCCTTCTACGCCGAGCGCCACCGCGTCAAACCCGGCCTCACCGGCTGGGCACAGATCAAGTACCGCTATGGCGCGACGGAGGAGGATGCGCGCGAAAAGCTGCGCTATGACCTCTATTACGTGAAGAATTTCAACGTCCTTCTGGACATCTTCATCCTCATGCGCACCGTTCGCGTGGTGCTGTGGCCCGACGGGGTGCATTGACGTCGGGAGGTGAAGGTCCGATATTCATGCGATATTCCCGACGGGAGGCCCGCATGACGACCGTTACGACCGCCGAATTTCACCGGAATGGAGCCATCCCCATGACCGCCAAACCCACCATCTGCGTGTATTGCGGTTCCTCGCCCGGTGCGAAGCCTGCGTATCGGGACGCTGCCGAGGCGCTGGGCCGGACCATTGCCTCACGCGGGGCGCGGTTGATCTATGGGGCAGGGGATGCCGGGCTGATGGGGGCCACGGCGCAGGGGGCGCTGGATGCGGGGGGCGCGGTCATCGGCGTTGTGCCCGGCGTGCTGACCATGCATGAGGGCAAGACCGACCCACGCACCACCCTCATCCGCACCGAGACGATGCACGAGCGCAAGAAGGTGATGTTTGCAAACGCCGACGCCTTCATCGTGCTACCCGGCGGCCCCGGCACGCTGGATGAAACCATCGAAACGCTGACATGGCGGCAACTCGGCATCCACCAGCGGCCCCTCGTCTTCGTCGATACCGAAGGGTACTGGACGCGGTTGCTGGACCTGTTCGACCATTTCACCGACCAAGGCTTTATGCATGAGCGGTTCAAGGGCTTCTATTCGGTCGCAAAAACGCCGGAAGAAGCGGTCGAAATGGCATTAGTTTAGGCCCGCCGCATCAGGTCGTAGCAATACAGCGCGACGCCCAGCCAGATGATGCCGAAAGCGGCCAGTACCGGCA
>CALJIU010000077.1 GCA_937974055.1 uncultured Neomegalonema sp.
CGGGGTGTGCGGGTCGAACCTGTTCTGGGATGGCGGCGTAAGCGCGAACCTGTCGATCTTCGCGGGAACGCTGGATGATGCATCCGGGCTGGCGCTGGCCGGGCATATCTTCACCGCCGATAAGGGCGCGTATTACGAGATAGCGGATGGGTTGCCGAGCGCACCCGCCGCCGACCCGGCCCTGACGACACAAGTTTAGCGCCGTTTCGGCTTGGCTGAAAAATGCTCAGTCGTCATCCTTGGCGATGTCCTGCTGGACATGGGGGTCGGCGAACATGCGGGCGGTGGTGTCGATGCGGTCGAAGGTGCTGTCGATCTCGAAGGTCAGGCGCGGGGTCAGGCGCAGGCCGAGGTCGGAGACGGCCTCGCGCCGTATCTGACCGGCATTACGGCGCAGACCCTCCAGCACCTGTTGCTCGCCTTCGCCGCCCAGGACCGAGACGTAGAGTTTCACCTCGCCGAGATCGGGCGAAGGGCGGGCCTCGGTGACGATGATCGAGCGGCCTTCGAGGTCGGGGTCGAACAGATCGCCCCGCATCAACATATCGGTCACGGCCCGACGCACCACCTCGCCCACGCGAAGCTGACGCTGGGAAGGGCCACGGGGACCGCTGCGGGAGTTCTTGGATTTCTTCATCTCGATACCTTCTGAAAACAGCGCTGCCCCGGACTCGATCCGGGGCCTTCCAGGGCGGAACGCCACCCGTCGAGGCCCCGGATCAGGTCCGGGGCAGCGCATTTTCCAACGACCGCGCTACGACAGCGTGCGCTCGATCTCCTGCGTCTCGAAGATCTCGATCACGTCGCCCTCGCGCATGTCTTCGTAGCGTTCGAAGGCCATGCCGCATTCCTGACCGACCTGCACTTCCTTGACCTCGTCCTTGAAGCGCTTGAGCGTCTTGAGCTTGCCTTCGTGGATGACGACGTTGTCGCGCAGCAGGCGCACCCCGGCTTCGCGGCGGGCGACGCCTTCGGTGACCTGACAACCCGCAACGGCACCGGTGCCGGAAATGCGGAAGACCTGAAGGATTTTCGCGTAGCCGATGAACGTCTCGCGGATTTCCGGCGAGAGCAGTCCGGTGGCGGCGGCCTTCATATCATCCAGCAGGTTGTAGATGATCGAGTAGTAGCGGATTTCCGCGCCCTTCTGGTTCGCCGCGTTGCGGGCGGCGGAGTTGGCGCGGACGTTGAAGCCGATGATCGACGCGCCGGAGGCTTCCGCCAGCGTGACGTCGGATTCGGTGATCGCGCCGACGCCGGAATGCAGAACGCGCACCCGAACCTCGTCGTTGCCGATCTTGTCGAGAGCCTGAAGGATGGCCTCGGCGGAACCCTGCACATCGGCCTTGATGACGACTGGCAATTCGGCGGTGTCCTCGTCGGCCTTCGCTTGCGCGAGCATCTGGTCGAGCGTGCGGCCCGTGCCTTGGGCGGCCTGCTTCTCCTTGGCGAGACGCTGGCGGTAATCGGCGACTTCCTCGGCGCGCTTTTCGTTCTCGACGACCACGAGCGTATCGCCCGCCTCCGGCGTGCCGTTCAAGCCCAGCACCTCGACGGGGACCGAGGGACCGGCCTCCTTCGTGCGCTTGCCGTGGTCATCGACCAGCGCGCGGACCTTGCCCCATTGCTCGCCCGCGACGAAGATATCGCCAACCTTGAGCGTGCCACGCTGGACGAGGACGGTGGCGACGGGACCACGGCCCACATCGAGTTGCGCCTCGACCACCACGCCATCGGCACTGCGGTCTGCCTTGGCCTTGAGGTCGAGCAGTTCGGCCTGAAGGAGCACGGCTTCGAGCAGCTTGTCCAGACCCGCGCCGGTCATGGCCGAAACCTCGACATCGAGCACGTCACCGCCCATGCCTTCGACCTGCACATCGTGCTGGAGAAGTTCGGTCCGCACCTTCTGCGCATCGGCAGCGGGGCGATCCATCTTGTTGATCGCAACGATCATCGGCACACCTGCGGCCTTCGAGTGCGCGATGGCTTCGATGGTCTGGGGCATGACGGAATCGTCCGCTGCGACGACGAGGATCACGATATCCGTGACCTGAGCGCCGCGTGCACGCATCGACGTGAACGCCGCGTGGCCGGGAGTATCGAGGAAGGTGACGACGCCCTTGTCGGTCTTCACCTGATACGCGCCGATATGCTGCGTGATGCCGCCCGCTTCGCCAGAAACGACGTTGGCGTTGCGCAGCTTGTCGAGCAGCGAGGTCTTGCCGTGGTCGACATGGCCCATGATCGTGACGACCGGGGCGCGCGGGGTGCGTGCCTCGTCGTCATCGTCCTCGACGATATCCAGACCGACCTCGACATCCGCCTCGGAGACGCGGATCGGGGTGTGGCCGAATTCCTCGACCACCAACTGCGCCGTATCGGCGTCGATGGGCTGGTTGATGGTGACCATCATGTCCATCTTCATCAGCGTCTTGACAACTTCACCGGCGCGTTCGGTCATGCGGTTGGCGAGTTCCTGCACCGTGATGGTGTCGGGAATCTTCACGTCGCGATAGACCTTGGCGGCGGGTCCGCTGGACTGCTGCTTGCGCTTCTCACGCTCCTGCCGACGGCGCATGGAGGCGACGGAGTGGCGGCGTCCACCGGCTTGGTCGCCCGTGGCCTGCTGAATGGTCAGCTTGCCCGAACGGCGCTTGTTATCGACGGGGGCCTTCTTGCCACCGGCTTCGCGCTCGGCCTTGGTCGGGCCGCGTGACATGCCGGGGCGCAGGTTGGAGGGCGAATCGGCACCGGGGCGCGGGCGCGACCGGGGCGCAGCAGGATCACCGGGCATGGAGGCAGGATCAGGCGCGGGCGCAGGCGGCGCTTTTGGCTTGGGCGGCGCGCGCGAGATGATCTTCGGTCCGGGCAGAGCCGTGGTGAGGGCGGAGATATCGACGGCATCGCCGGTCTTCACACCGTCATCGGCACGCTTGCGCGGCTCAGGCTTCTTGGCCACCGTGGGGGCGATTGCCACCGGCTTGGCGGGCGCGGGAATAGCTTCGGGAGCGGTCTTCGGCTCCACGGGTGCTTCCGTTTCCGGCTTCGCCTTCGGCTCGCTCGGCGCTTCGGCCTCGGCTTTTGCTGCGGCTTCTTCGGCGGCTTTCGCAGCGGCAGCGGCGGCGGCTTCCTCGGCGGCCTTTGCGGCGGCGGCCTCTTCGGCGGCTTTCGCGGCGGCGGCTTCCTCGGCCTGTGCAGCGGCGGCAGCGGCGGCGGCATCCTCTATCTTCTTGCGCTCGGCGGCTTCCTTCGCGGCCTTGGCATTGGCAGCGGCTTTCTTTGCAGCCTCAAGCGCCTTTTCGCGGCGCGACTGTTCCTCGTCGGAAAGACCGCCCTTGGCCCGGCCCTTGGAGGCCGCCGTCCGGCCACCCGTGGCAGCCTTGGCACCGGCTGCGGGCTTGCGCGGGCCTACCGCTTTCGGTGCCTCGGCGGGCGCACCGGCGTCATCGCGCACGGTGGTGATTTTCTTCCTGCTCCGCTTCTCCACAACCACGGATTTCGAGCGGCCATGCGAGAAGCTCTGCTTCACGCGGCCCGCATCCGAGACGCCGCCAGTTCTGGCCCTCAGCGTCGTGGTCGGTCGTTTGGAATCGGTATCGTTGTCGCTGTCGCTCATGTGTCTTTCCATTGTGCAACCACACCCTATCGGTGGTCCACGCCCTGCTCAGTTGTTCTACGACATCGCTGTCGCCTCCACGGTATGTGTCGATGGCCGTTGACGGATGCCGACGGGCGCGGAAGCCGTCAGGATGATCGAAATCCCTCCAGCCGCCCCGCCTCGCGCAGAACCCGCTTCGTAATGCCCCCGTTCAGAAGCGCTGCGTGTATCACAGTTTCCCGCCCAAAGGCCAAGCCCAATTCCGCCGATGTTAACACAGCACAGACATTTGCGTCTTCTGCTAGGTTGCGGATCTTCGATTTCCCGCCTTCTGCACCGTCGGATGCGCCGAAAAGCAGCTTTACGCGCCCCCCGGCAAGGGTATCGCGCACCCGCTCGAACCCACAGACGGCAACCCCGGCCTTGCGGGCCAAGGCGACCGAATCGATCAAGCGGCGGGTCAATTGCCGCTCGATGGTATCGGGCAGATCGTCGGGCGCGCTCGTCTTGGTCTTCAAACCGCGCGAGAACAGCCGTTTTTCGACAGCCTTGGTCAGTGCCTCGCGGGTCGCGCTGACCCAGACGCCGCGACCGGGCAGCTTTTCGGCCAGATCGGGCACGACGGTATCATCCGGCCCCAGAACGAAGCGGATCATGCCATCGCGCGTGACGCTTTCGCCGGTCGCGATGCATTTGCGATCCAGCCCGTCGAGGCGTTCGAGCGTCTTGTCCCGTCTTCCGCGTGTCACGCAGGTTCCTTTTCTTCGTTCATGGGGCGGGTGGTCAATTCGGCAGTGATTTCTCGCTGTCAAAATCGGCGAAGACCGCGTCGGCATCGGAAAGCTCGGCGGGGGCTTCTTCGATTTCCTCGCCTTCCTCGTCTTCCTCGATCTCCTCGGCAACGGGGAATGCCTCTTCCGCCGTCATCATGCCCAGCACCACGCGGGCGGTCATGATGAGGGTCTGCGCTTCCTCCTCACCGATATCGAAATCTTCGAGGATGCCGTCATCCTTGGTGCGCTGGCCATTCGTGACCGTGTAGCCGCCCGCCAATTCCCAATCGGCCAGTTCGGCAAAGTCCTGAAGCGTCAGGATACCATCGGCGGCGAGGGCGGCCAGCATCGGGGCGGACAAACCGTCGAATTCGATCAGGTCTTCCTGCATTCCGGCGGTGCGGGCCGCTTCGAGATGGGCGGCGTTGACCGCTTCGAGATGCTCGATGGCGCGGGCCTGAAGCTCGGTGGCGGTGGCCTCGTCGAACCCGTCGATGCTCGCGATTTCCTCGAACGGCACGAAGGCGACGTCTTCGAGGTCGGAGAAGCCTTCGGAAACGAGCAGGTTGGCGATCATCTCGTCTACGTCCAGCGCCTCGATGAACAGGGCGGTCTGGATTTCGAATTCCTTCTGGCGGCGCTCGCTTTCATCCGCTTCGGTCATGATGTCGATGTCCCAGCCGGTCAGTTGGCTGGCGAGGCGCACGTTCTGGCCCCGGCGACCGATGGCGAGGGAAAGCTGATCGTCGGGGACGACCACCTCGATCCGCTCGGCATCGTCATCGAGGACGACCTTGGCCACCTCGGCGGGCTGGAGCGCGTTGACGATGAAGGTCGCGTGATCCTCGGACCATGGAATGATGTCGATCTTCTCGCCCTGCAACTCGCCGACCACCGCCTGCACGCGCGAGCCGCGCATCCCGACACAGGCACCGACCGGATCGATGCTCGAATCGTTGGAGATGACGCCGATCTTGGCGCGGGAGCCGGGATCGCGGGCGACCGCCTTGATCTCGATGATGCCGTCGTAGATTTCGGGCACTTCTTGCATGAACAATGCGGCCATGAAGGGCGGCGCGGCGCGGGAGAGGAAGATCTGCGGGCCACGGGCTTCGCGGCGCACATCCAGCACCAGCGCACGGATACGGTCACCCTGACGGAACATCTCGCGCGGAATCTGCTGATCGCGGCGCACAACGGCCTCGCCCCGGCCAAGATCGACGACGACATTGCCGTATTCGACACGCTTGACGGTGCCGTTGATGACCTCGCCCACGCGGTCCTTGTATTCATCGAATTGCTGGTCGCGCTCGGCCTCGCGCACCTTCTGGACGATAACCTGCTTGGCGGTCTGGGCAGCAACACGCCCGAACTCCATCGGGGGCAGCGGATCGGAGATGAACCCACCGATCTCGACATCCTCGACCAGCGCCTTGGCGTCTTCGAGCAGGATTTCGGTCGAGTGATTTTCGATTTCCTCGACCACTTCGCGGTAGCGGGCCATGTCGAGCTGGCCGTTCTTGGGGTCGATATTGGCGCGGATATCGTATTCGGCCCCGTATTTGGAGCGGGCGGCCTTTTGAATCGCCTCTTCCATCGCCTCGATGACGATGCCCCGGTCGATCATCTTCTCACGCGCGACCGCATCGGCGATTTGCAGCAGTTCCAGTCTGTTCGCACTGGCCATGGGTTCAGTCCTCCGCTTTCGAGGGCTGCTCTTCGGCAGCCTCGTCATATTCGATATCATCTGCGCTGCTGGTGTCAGGCACGCGCTGTTTCTTGAGGCTTTCGGCGATCAGCGCGTCGGTGATGACCAGCTTGGCATCGGACACGTCGCGCAGGGGGAGCAAAACGGGGGGGCCATCATCAAGGGCCAGCGAAATCGCGTCGCCGTCCAGCCCCTTTAGATCGCCCTTGAAGTTGCGGCGTCCGCCCTGCGGGGTCTGCATGGGCATGGACATTTCGATCTTGGCGCGGTGGCCCTTGTATTCCTCGAAATCCTTGGCCCGCGTCAGGGGGCGGTCGATGCCGGGGGACGACACCTCCAACGAGAATTCGCGGTCGATGGGGTCTTCGACATCGAGAATGGCGGAGGCGGCGTGCGACAGCTCGGCGCAGTCGTCGATCTCCATCGTGCCATCGGGTTTTTCGGCCATAATTTGCAGGGTGATCGGCGTGTCGCGGCCCCCGGCCCCCATGAGACGCAGACGCACGATCTCGTATCCCATATCCTCGGCAGCGGGCGCGAGAAGGGCGACGAGCTTCGCCTCGGCGGGCGTTTTTGCGATAAGAAGGGCGGTATCCATGAGGCATCCCGGAAATGAAAAACGAGCCACGCGGCCCGTTTGAACTTCCGGTGGATCGTCTCCGTTAGAGCCGAGCCGCTGTTGAGACGTTAGGTAGTAGGTTTGTTAATGCAGCGCAAGGGGGAAGTGGATGGCTGTCGTTCAGCTTTCTTGACATGAAAGCACATATCGCCACTTATGCTTTCAAACGAAAGGATCGTCATGGATACAATGAACACCGTTCAGCTCTCCATCCGGGGCGTGCCAGTGAAGGTCGCCGAAAACCTAAAGGCACGAGCGGCACGCGATGGGAAGTCGTTGAATGCGCTGGTGGTCGAAACGCTGTGCGAAGAAGCGGAGCGCAAGCCGACGCAGGCGGAGCTGATCGCACGCTATGCGGGGTCGGTGAAAGATCCGGAAGAAATCGCGCGTATGGAAGCCGAACTGCAGAGCTTTCGCGATGAATGGGTTGAGTAGGTGATCCTACTCGATACCTGTGTCCTGTTGAGAATTCTGGATGGTCGCTACATCCCAAAAATCGGATTCAAAGTCAGCGCCGTGACATATGGTGAAGGATTGCGTTCGGGCGAAAGAGCGGGCGAAACGGTCGGCAACAAGACACTGCACGCTTTTCTACAGGGCTTGGACGACGATGCGGTCATTCCTTACACGCGCGCAGAAGCGCAGATATTTGCCCGCTTTGCGGCCAATATCACGTCGCCCAAGCGGGTGGCGGATATGATGATTGCAGCGACGGCCCTGTCTACGGGGTTGAAACTCGTGACCGCCGACCGGCAGATGGCCGCGCTGCAATCGGCCATTGCGGAGATACCAGACCTGCCGCCACTGATGATAGAGGTGGTCGGGGTTTGACCGTGACGCCGCGCGAATGTCTTGGAAGAAACAATCACGCGGCGGGGCGCGCCTATTGATAGGTGGGCGTGGTCGGGATGTAGGTCGGCTGCGCGTTATAGCTTGGCTGGGTGTAGTTGGGTTGCGTGTAGGACGGTTGGGTATAGGTCGGGGCCTGATACGGCTGCGGCTGAGGTGTGGCTTGATAGGGCTGAGGCTGACCATAGGTCGGCGGTTGGTATGCGGGCGGGGCCACATAGGGTGGCTGACCTGCGCCGACAAAGGCCGCGCCGCCGCCGCGATAGGTGCGGATGGGGCGGTTAGGGGCCTGACCGGGGTTCGGGATGAAGCGATATGCGCTTGGTGGGCAATCGATGAGCCGGCGGTCCCGGCGATCCTCTCGGCGGTCGGCGCGGCTGGTCGTGATGCGGCTGTCGCGGATATCTTCGCGAATATCAGGGCAGGCGAGCGGGTCGAGAACCCATGTGCCGGTGACGGTGGCCGGAATGCGTACGATTGGGATGCGGGTATTCTGGGCCTGCGCCAAAGATGGGAGAGCCAGCGATCCGGCGAGGATAGCGGCGATGAGGGATTTCAACATGGCTCGTGGCTCCTGAAAACAAAAAAGCGCGCGTTTCATTTTGACACGAAAACGCGCGCTCGGCAATGGGTTAGGGAACCCCCGGAGGCAGAAGGGGGAGTGAGCCTGTTGCCTCCGGTTACAGCAATTTGCGCATATCTTGAGGCAAGTTTCGCTGCCTCTCGCCTTGTGGCTCAAACGCGAAGACTTGCCGCTCGATTCAAGTACGACGCAATTT
>CALJIU010000078.1 GCA_937974055.1 uncultured Neomegalonema sp.
CGCCTGTGCCACGCAATATTCGTTGATAACCGGCAGCATCCCCGGCATCGCCGCATCGACCAAGGCGACATTCGTATTCGGCTCGGCCCCGAAATCATTGGCCCCGCCAGAAAACAGCTTGGCCTCGCTGCGCACCTGCGCATGAACCTCCAACCCGATAACCATCTCCCATTCGCCGGTCATGCCTTTCAGGCGGGCGGCGGTCGGTTCGGAATAGGCGAGATCGAGCATGGTATTCCCCTGAATGGCTGGTCGAGAGGGGTTTAGCCGCTCCGCATTCGTCCGGCAAGCGGACAGGCGCGGAGCGGCACTTTATCAGCTATGCGGCGTGTCTTGTGCCACGGCGGAGTGCACATTCGTCGATGCATCCACGATTTCGGCGTGCTTTCTTGCCATCAGCTTCCGCTGGTAGCGGGTCTGGATGATGTCCACGATAAAGAGCACCGCTACCGAGAAGTAGAAGGTCGATTTCTGCATCGCTTCAATCGGATACCCGAACAGCGATAGATGCGCGATATGCCCGCCTTCGGCCAGCAGCATGATACCAACGATCAGCAGGATGAAGAGGCCCAGCACCTCGAACATGCGGTTTTTCTTGATGAAATCTGCGACCCGGTCGGCCAGCAGGATCATCAACGCACCGCTCGTAACCACGGCAATGGCCAGCAGAATGAATTGCGGCGAGATCAGATCGTCGTTCACGTATTTCGGATCATTCGTCAGGGGCAGCATCGACAGGATCGAGTCGAAGCTGAAGATCAGGTTCATGAAGACGATGATCGCCAGCGTCGCGAAGGTCGATTTCTGACCGGCCTGCGTGCCATGCGCGTGGTCGTCGATGGCCAGCAGGTGATTGATCTCCTTCACGGCGGTGTACATGATGAAGCCACCACCAAACAGAAAGATGATGGCCTTAAGATTGAATGCACCGCTGATATAAGGGAACGAGAAGGTCGGCGTTTCCGCCGTCGCGATGTTCTCAGCCGCACCCTTGGCATAGGTATCATTCGTCGTCCCATGCGCCGCCTCAATGGCCTCGCCCGACCCCATGCTATCGGTAATCGCGAATAGCGGCTCGATGAACCCGGCCAGCAGACGCATGATGACGAACAGCAAGATTAGGCGAAGGATCACCGCAATCGCGATGCCCGCCTTGCGCACGAACGACTGTCTATGTGCCGGAGCGCGCTGAGATTCGATGGAGATGTAGAGCAGGTTGTCGAAGCCGAGCACAGCCTGCAGAAAAATTAGTGACACGAGAACGCCAAGCGCCTCGATCGAGAATAGAACGTCCATTTTTCCCTCCGGGCAAGCCACGAAATACGCGGCGGACACAAACACAGCACCCCAGATGGTGCAAGCGCATGCGTTTTCGAGAGCACTAAAATGTGCAGTGCGACGAAAAGAATTTAAATCTATGTTTCCTTAACGTGTGCAAATGGGCATATTCGCAACTGTATGATGATTCACGAGCGACTTTCGGTCGTCATTATTGTGTTTGGGTATCGCTTGTTGGTGGGGGTTTGGCAACATGATCAGAAGTAATCTGAGGACGCATCCGAATGCACTTGCGCGTGCAATGGGTGAAATTGGCGATGGCTGGATGCTGTTGACGCTATGGGCATCGCTCAATGGCACGACGCGGTTCGAGGAAATGCTCCAACAACTCGGCGTCGCGCGGAATATCCTGTCGGACAGGCTACGTCGTCTGGTGGAAGTTGGCCTGCTGGAGCGGCGTCCTCTATCGCCGCAATCGAAGCGCTACGAATACGTGCCCACTGCCCGCGCCCAGACCTTGCGTGAGCCGTTGCGCCAGTTCGAGGCATGGGGCGAACGGGAATGCCCTGCGGAGTAGGGGCCAACGCCCGCCCCGCGTTACATCAAGAAAAAAGCGCAAGCCGCGACACTAAAAGCGTTAATCTCGGATAGAGAAAGCGTTTACTCCGCCGTGTCTGACCGCTACTGTCTGTTTTTCGTGAAGCAGGGCACGCCGGTTTCGGCAAAGCGGGCAAAGATCAGCTTTCGAAACCATGCCCTGATCAATCTGATCCGGCACCAAGCCGGGCGGCACGACTGGATGGAAGCAGGCAGGCTATGGTTGATAGAAAAGAATTGGGTGGAACGGCAATCGGGCGCTGTCTCGTTGCCCTTGGCATCGTCTGGGGGCTTACCGGCCCGGCTGCGGCACAGCAATTCAATGCATCCGAGCCGTATCTGCTGGTTCAGTCTGGCTGGGCATCCTTGGGCGCGCAACGCTATGACGCGGCCCTCAGCCATTTCGAGAACGCCCTGTCGCAGAACCCGGCCAACCTATCGGCCCGCGCCGGTCGCGCGCGCGCGTTGGCGGGTCTGGGTCAAATCAACGAGGCGCTGGCAATCACCAGCCGCCTGAGCACCATTTCGCCGAAATACAAGCTTGAAGACGCCGCAGTCCTGCTGATCGCCGACAAACCCGAACGCGCCTTGCAGCAAATCGATTCTGCGACATCCGATCTGCTGCGCACTGGTGACAAGGCGACGGTGCAGGCACAAAACCGCGAATTCTTCGGGCGCGCCTATTATCTGCGCGGCGAAGCGATGTACATGATGAAGGGCTTTGCCCGCGCCGGGGCCGATTTTGCCCTATCGCGTAAGTTCGCGGGCGGCTCCCCTGCCCTGCGCGGAGTTGGCGATACGTATTTCGCCCTTGGCGACCTGCCCAAAGCCAAGGCCGCGTATACCGAGGCCATCAACGAGCGAAAGCATGACGGCACGGCCTATCACCGCCGCGCGCGGGTCAACTTTCGTCAAGGGAACCTCGAAGAATCGCTGGCCGATTTCAAGGAAGCCGAAGTCTACCTCGAAGGACGCCGTGAGTTTCTGGCTCAATATGCCGAGGCGCTGATCGCGGCGAAGAACCATTCGGAGGCCGTGCCGATCCTCGTTCGGCTGCTCAAGGCGACCAATGACGACCCGGAATATCAGCGCATCGTTCGCTATCACCTCGCATCCACCCTGATCGATGCGGGCCGTTATCGCGATGCCGAGGCCGAGTTGGCCACCCTCGATTCATGGCGCGAGATTGCAGATGAGCGCGAATTTCAGCGGGGGCGCGCCCGCTTTGCGGCGGGGGATTTTCCCGGTGCGATCCGTTATTTCGATTCCGCCCTCGACCTGCGACCCGGCGACCCGGATATCCTGTATAATCGGGGTGTTGCATGGCTGCGGCTTAACGAAGTCGAAAAGGCGCTGAACGATCTGTCCGAGGCAGCCGTGCGCGCCCCCGGCGATGCCCGTATCCGCGATGCCATCGGGCGCATCCGCCTCAGCCGGGGCGAATATGACGAGGCACTCGCCTTCTACGATGCCGCCGTGAAGGCCCATCCCGGCGATGCCGACCCCTTGATACAGCGCGCGAATGCCTACCTGTCGACCGGCAACACCGCCGGCGCGCTGACCGATGCCGAAGAGGCGCTGAAACTCAAACCCAGAAATCTGGATGCCGCCGCCGCCGCCGCCCGCGCGCTGCTCTCTCAAGACCGTGCGAGCGACAGTCTCGTCTACACCCAACGCCTCGTGGACAGCGAATCCATGAAAAAGGAGGGGTTCCTTCTCTCCGCCCGCGCCGCCATTGCGCAGGGGCAACCCGAAGAGGCGCTGTCGCTGATCGAACAAGCGCGCAATCATGGGGCCGACCCCTCGCGCCTTGCCCTGCTGACCGGCGATTCCTACGCGCTGGCCGACCGTTATCGCGATGCCTTGGGCTATTATCAGCAAGCCGTCACCCTGACCGGCGGTTCGGCCTATGCCGTCATCAAGCAGGCCGATGCCAATCTCGAACTCGGCAATAATATCGACGCCGCGCGCGGCTATACCGTGGCGCTCAATACGCATTCCAACGCCTATTCGCTGTATCTGAAACGCGGCCAAACCTACAAGCGCATGAATGATTGCGACCGGGCCTTGGCCGATTTCGACCGCGCGCTCGAATTGGTCCCCGGCGACAACGTTGCCACCCGCGAGCGTGGGAAATGCCGCGTATCCTCCGGCAAATTGATGAGTGGTTTCCGCGACTTGCTCAGTTCGCTGATATGAGCGATACCCTCGCCGTCTCCGTCTGGCGCGGTGCCGCCGAGGGCGCTTTCGAGACGCATCACGTTCCCGCGCAGGAAAGCCAGACCGTGCTCGATCTGGTCGCGTGGATACAACAGAATGCCGACCCGACGCTGGCCTATCGCTATGCCTGCCGCGTGGGGATGTGCGGCTCCTGCGCGATGATGGTCAACGGTGTGCCGCGCTGGACCTGCCGCACGCATGTGTCGAAGGTGGCGACGGGGGGCGCGGTCGAGGTCGCGCCGCTGCGCAACCTGCCGGTCATCAAGGATCTGGCCGTCGACATGGACCCGTTCTTCGACAAATGGACCGCCGCCGAAGGTCATTTCGCGCCGTCGACCAGCCGAGACACACCCATCGACACGGGCATCGACCCTGCCTCCCCCGCCCGCGAGGCGGCGAACGAGGCCATCGAATGCATCAACTGCGCGATCTGCTACGCGGCCTGCGATGTGGTGAGCGCGAATCCCGAATACCTCGGCCCCGCCGCGCTGAACCGCGCATGGTCGCTGGTCAACGACGTGCGCGATGGGCGGCTGGACGAGCGGTTGAGTGCCGTGTCGGGGCCGGGGGGCTGTCACAACTGTCACTCGCAGCAGGGCTGCGTCGCGCATTGCCCGAACGGGCTGAACCCTACCGCCTCGATTGCCGGGCTGAAGCGCAAGACCGCGATGGCGGCGTTGAAGGGGCGCATCCGATGATCGGCGTGCGGCTCTACCTGCTGCAACGGATCACCGCGCTGATCATGGCCCCCCTCGTCA
>CALJIU010000079.1 GCA_937974055.1 uncultured Neomegalonema sp.
CGGCTGGTGATGCTGGCGGCGGCGGAGCCGGAGGTGCTGTACCCGACGGGGGACGGATCCTTTGAATTCGAGCGCACGGTCAGCCGTTTGATGGAAATGCGGTCCCAGAAATACCTATCGGCCCTCGACTGAATTTCGCATGATGCTTGCCTGTAACGATTTGCGCGAAATATGGCTTTTGGTAGTTCAGGATAATCGCAGGTCGCTTTAACCGAAAGTATCCCATGCTCGACATCGCGGGAATCGTCCTGCCCGTCTTCTTCGTCGTTCTGATCGGTTTCGCCGCCTCGCGCCTGAAGATGATCGAGGATGGCGAGGTCGATACGCTGTTGCGCTTCATCACCCGTTTTGCGGTGACGGCGTTGCTGTTCAGGGCAACCGCGACGATTGATATCGCGACGGCCCTCGATCCGGGCATTCTCGCCGCCTATTACTTACCCGCTATGGCCAGTTTCGGCTTGGGCATCATCATCGCCCGCGCATTTTATGGCCAGCGGCCCGGCGAGGCGGTGGCGTCCGGCTTTACCGCCCTGTTTGCCAATTCCCTATTCCTCGGCCTGCCCATCATCGAGCGGGCCTATGGTGCGGAGGGTCTGGCCATTGCATTGGCGATCGTCGCGGTTCATGCGCCGACGATGTATCTGATCGGCATCGTCTCGATGGAAAGCACGGCACGCGACGGGGCGGGTTTTGTCGCCGCGCTCAACAAAGTCGCCCGCACCCTTGCGCGAAATCCGCTATTTGTGGCGGTCATTGCGGGATTCGCCTTCAACCTTACGGGACTACCGCTGCCCCAGCCGGTGAACGAGGCGCTGGGGTTGATGGCGCAGGCTGCGTTGCCGCTTGGCATGTTCGGTATCGGCGCGACGCTGACCCGTTATCGCTTGGGCGGCGATCTGGGTCAGACCGTGTCTTTTGTGGCGCTATCCCTGATCGTAAGGCCGCTGTTTGTGCTTGCCCTTGCCGCGTTGGTCTTCGACCTCGACCCGCTCGCGCTGAAGGTAACGGTGATGATGGCGGCGATGCCGGGGGGTATCAATATCTACCTGTTCGCGGTGCTGTACAAGCGGTCAGAAGCCTTGGCCGCCAACGTCCTGCTCGTCGGCACCTTTGGGGCGATCTTGACGGTGACGGCGTGGCTGGCGATGCTGACTTAGCCGTCCTTCGGCTTTACCAGCGCCATCCCTATCAACATCAGGACCAGCGCCAGCCAGATATATCCCGAATGCCGCTCGCCCAGCAGAGCCATGCCCCAGAACACGCCCGACAGCGTGACGACATAGCCGATTTGCGCCGCAAAGACCGGCCCGGCCTTGCCGATGATCCAGATGAAACCGAAATAGCAAACAACATGGATCACCCCCAGCGCCAGCAACGCCAATTCCGGCGGCCCCATCGGCGAGATGTCGACCCATGTTCCCCGCGCAGCGACTAGCGGCAATAGCAGCAAGAATCCGCCCCAGCTCAACCCCGTGATGATCGTCAACGCATCGGCCCCGCGCGGGCTGACCGAACCGATGATGATGTTCTCCACCGCATAGGAGGCCGCGATCACGAGGCCCAGCGCCACCCAAAACGCCTGTCCCGCTTCCGGCAGGCTGGAGTCAGGCAATGTGATCAGCGCCACGGCGACCATCCCCAGCACGATGCCCAATGTCCGCAGCGGCGCAAACCGCTCCAACCCAACCGCCCAGCCCAGCAAGATCGTCAACATCGGCACTGTCGCAATCAAAATTGCAACGATCCCGACCGGCAGATGCTCGATGATGATGTAGGAAAGCGTGTTCGGCAATGCCGTCCCGAAAACCCCGCAAGCGAGATAGAACAACAGCGCCCCCCGCCCCAACGGCAACCGCCCCCCGCTCAAAACCAGCAGTGTCGTCGTGAGGACCAGCGATATCGCGGAGGTGATGAGCGAGATTCCCATCGCGTCATGGCCCGTGGAAATCGCCATCTTCGCAAGGATATAGGTGCCGCCCCATGCCGTGCCGATGCATAGCGACGCGATCCACAGGAATGCCAGACTCGGTCGTTCCGCCGTGGCGGTGTCGGTATTCTCGCTCGCGATGATCCACGCCCTTTCGATCTACGGATGCCAGCCGGTCAGGGCGTAACCCACTCGGTATCCGGGTCAAGCGGGTAGCTGGGACGCGGCACCCGCGTCAATGGCCATCGCTCCAGCACAGGCGAAGTTAGACCGGCAGTGTCGATCTCGTATACCTGTTCCGGCGCGAACCAGCGGTCGAAACCAGCGCGAAAATGCCCGCGCGATTTGACCACGACCGTGCTTGCGGCGGCGATGTCTAGCCCCATCATCTTGAAAAACACCGGATCGGCGGTCTGCGTCCGGTCGCTGATGATGATTGCCGTGACGCCCCCCATGCGGATCGCGGCGGACGGCCCCAGATGCAAACGTCGCCCAGCGGTCATGCCCCGCTCGCCCACGACTTCGCCATCATGCAGCGCCACGACCTCCGCTTCCGCTTCAAAGGGCGTATCCCACTGCTCCCACGGATTATCGCCGCGTCCTCGATTGAAGCGCGCTGTAAACGTCGTCCCGACGCCGCGCTCATGCGCCTCGGCGGCAAGGTCAGGGTCGGCAAAACTGCCATAAAGCACGCCCTCGCATCCCGCCCCATGCAAGGCCGCCAGCAATTCCGTCGTCCGCCCCGATCCACCACCGCCGGGATTATCGCCCGCATCCGAAAAGATCACCTTTCCCGACCCTTGCGCCAATTCGACCGCCTGCGCCACCGACGTCAGGTCACGCCGAAAACCATCGCGCATCCCCCACGCGACACGAGCCAGTTGTGCGGCGACCTCCTCGGCGGCGGCACGGTCTTCGCGCGCCGTGACGATGATCGACAGGCCGTTATCCGGCACATCCGAAAAGATGAAATTCCCGAAGATCGAGACGTTCAGGATCGCCCCGCGCGCCTCCGCCTGCAACCGCTGCCCCAGATCAATCAGCGTTCCGTAGGGGGCCTGTGCCGTTAGCAGCGAGACGGAGGCGGGGGCGATGGGTGGCTTGATCAACACCGCTTCGGGCCGCGTTCCGCTGGCGAGAATACGGCGCAAGCTGAAGGCCGCTTCCTCGCCACGTTCGCGCATATCGACATGGGGATTGGTGCGATAGCCGACGATCAAATCGCTTTCCGACACCATACGCGGCGAGATATTGCCGTGCAGATCCAGCGTCACGACGATCCGCACATCCGGCCCCAAGACGGCCCGCACCCGCTCGATCAACGCCCCATCGGGGTCGTCTTCGCCTTCGGCCACCATCGCCCCATGATTGCAGATATACACCGCGTCCAGCGGCCCTGCGCCGCCCAGCAATGCCGCATTGCGCTCGACTACCTCGGCCAGAATCTCCGCCGTCACCGGCCCCGCCGGATGACTGGCGGCAAGCAGGCACGGCACCGCTTCCCACGGCCCTGTCGCATCCATCGCGGCGACGAAGGCCGCGAATTCCGTGGCCAACGACGGTGTCTCCGCCCGCGCCTCTCTCATCAGCGCTTCGCCCTCCAGCCATGTCAGGCTATCGAAATCGGCTCGATCCGCAGGCTTGGCAAAGCGGTTGGATTCGAGGATCATTCCCAGCAGTGCAACGCGCGGCGTCTTCATCGGATTCTCCCCATGCGGTCGTCCCCACACTGAAAGGCCCGCATCCTCATGTCCAGTCCCTCACTGCCGAATGAATACGCCGTCGAACTGACCCCGCCCGACATTTCGCCCTACGCAAAGGGCAATACGGGCATCCCCTATATCTGGCGGTTTGACAGCGGTAAGCCGGGGCCGCATGCGATGGTGTCGGCCATCGTTCACGGGAATGAACCGGCGGGAGCCATCGCGCTCGACTGGTTGATGCAGCGCGATTTTCGCCCCGCGCGGGGCATTCTCACGCTGGCCTTCATGAATATCGAAGCCTACGAAGCGTTCGATCCGGCAGACCCCAATGCAACCCGCTGGGTGGACGAGGATTTCAACCGCGTCTGGGCGCAGGACGTGCTGGACAGCGACCGCGATAGTGTTGAGCTACGCCGCGCCCGCGAAGTGCAGCCCGCCATCGCAGCCGCCGACCGCCTGCTCGATATTCACACCATGCAGCACCTCGCCCCGCCGGTGATGATCGCGGGGACCAAGGATAAAGGCGTGGCGCTCGCCCGCAAGATCGGCGTGCCGCGCATCGTCATCTCGGATGCGGGCCATGCAGCGGGGGTGCGGATGCGCGATCATGGGGCTTTCGACGATGCGAACGCCGATGCGGCAGCCTGCCTTATCGAATGCGGCCAGCATTGGGAGGCGGCGGCGGGAACACTGGCTAAAGACAGCACCACCCGTTTTCTCGTAGCGCTGGGCATGGCCGATGCCGACCTGATCGCCGAGGCGGGCGGCGCGGAACCGGAGCCGCAGGTCTTCTTTGAGGTGACGGAACCCGTGACGATCGAAACCGGCTTCACCTTCTCGCAGGCTTTCACGGGTGGCGAGATCATCGCGAAAGCGGGCACTCTGCTGGGCCATGATGGCGACCGGACGGTCGTGACGCCCTATGACGATTGCATGTTGGTCATGCCGTCAAAACGCCTCTGGCCGGGGCAGACGGCGGTGCGCCTCGCACGGCGCGTTTCATAAAAAAATGGGCGGTCCAATCGGACCGCCCGTTAGGTATGTTTGGAGACACTGGAACACAAAATGAGACAGTGCATCCCGCGTGCCAAGTGACGCTATAATGTCGAAACCAGATGTCCGCCATCCACCGGCACCACCGCCCCGGTCATGAACGACCCCCGATCCGAGGCCAGCATCAGCAGCGGTGCATCCAACTCGCCCATATCCCCCGCCCGGCGCATCGGGCTGCGCTTCAACAGGGTCTTGCCCGCATCGCTATCAAGGAATTCCCGGTTCATATCGGTCGCGAAATACCCCGGAGCCAGCGCATTGACACGGATATCGTGGCGAGCCAGTTCCAGCGCCATGATCTTGGTCATATGGATCACCGCCGCCTTCGACACCGCATAGGCCGCCGCCCCACCGATGGGCCGCTCGCCCGTGATCGAGGCGATGTTGATGACCGATCCGCCGACCTGCGCCGTCATCATCGCCTGACAGGTTACCTGCGCGACATTCCATGCCGCCATCTGGTTCAGTGCAAAAACGGCACGGGTATCATCGTCCTTGGCGTTAAGAAACGACGCACCCTGTGCCATTCCGGCATTATTCACCAAGATCGTCGGCACACCTGCCTCAGCCGTCAGCCGCGCGACGCTATCTTCGATGGAGGCCCGGTCGGTGACATCGGTGCGCAACACGACCGCACGCCCCCCCGCCGCCTCGATTTCGCTGGCGAGTGAGGTCAGATACCCCTCGCGCCGTGCCGCCAACCCGACGATGCATCCCGCAGCCGCCAGTGTCAGCGCGAAATGCCGACCTAGCCCCGACGATGCCCCTGTCACCAGCGCCACGCGCCCTTCAAGGCCGAACCAGTCGCTCATATCGTCTTCTCCTCGAATGGGCATAAATCGGCAATCAAGCAATTCGGGCAATCGGGCTTGCGTGCCTTGCACACATATCGCCCGTGCAGGATCAGCCAGTGATGCGCGTGAAGCGCGAATTCCACCGGCACATTGTCCTCGATGGCCCGCTCCACCGCCACGACGTCCTTGCCGGGCGCGATCCCCGTGCGATTGCCGATGCGAAAGATATGCGTGTCCACCGCCTGCGCCGGATAGCCGAACCACATATTCAGAACCACATTCGCCGTCTTGCGCCCCACACCCGGCAGGCTCTCCAACGCCGCCCGTGAGGTCGGCACCTGCCCGCCAAATTCGTCAACGAGGCGCTGGCTCAACTTGATGACGTTCTTCGCCTTATTGCGATAGAGGCCGATGGTGCGCACATGCTCGATCACGCCTTCCTCGCCCAGCGCCAGCATCTTCTCAGGCGTATCCGCGACGGCGAACAATCCGCGCGTGGCCTTATTCACCCCCTTATCCGTCGCTTGAGCCGACAAGGCGACCGCGACGACGAGGGTGAAGGCGTTCGTATGTTCCAATTCGCCCTTCGGCTCGGCGCAATCGGCGCGGAACCGGCTGAACATTTCATGGATCACCGAAAACGAAAGCTGCTTTGCCATGTCATCGGTGCTACCCCGATGCAGGCAAGGGGGCAAGGGAGGAGCATCCGCATGGACATCGAAAACGACGGACTCCTCGGCGCGTGGCTGGTCAATGCCGATGGCAGCGCGGAATCGATAAGCTGGCAGCACCTCGATGACCCGATTGAGCCGGGCGCGTGGCGGTGGATTCACCTGCATCGCGACGGCCACGGCACTCAAAGCTGGCTACTCGACGGTCAAATCCCCCCCAACCAGATCGCTTGGGCGCTCATGGCCGAGGATACCCGCCCCCGGTATACCGAGATCGAGGGGACCGGCCTGTTGTTCCTGCGCGGCGTCAACCTCAACGCAGGGGCCGAGCCAGAGGATATGATTTCGCTACGCCTGTCCATCGACCGCGAAACCGTCATCAGCGTCGGCCTGCGCCGCCTGCGTGCCGTCGATGGCCTGATGACCGATTTCGAGCATGGCGATATTCCAGACAGCCCCGGCGACTTTCTCGAACGCCTTGTCCACAGTCTGCGCCAACGCGCCGAACCCGTGGTGGACGAGTTGGAAGACATCATTTCACAGCACGAGATGGATGCCCTGCGCGATTCCAGCGTACCGAGGGTCGAGACGCGCAATGCATTCACAGACGCCCGGCAGGATGCCGTGATGCTGCGCCGGTATCTGGTGCCGCAGGCCGAGGCAATCCGCACGATCCTACGCCACCGACCCGACTGGATGCACTCCGCCGACAATCTGGAGGAGGAAGCCGCCGCCCATGACCGCATCGTCGAAGACCTCGATAGCGTGCGCGAACGCGCCGCCGTCCTGCGCGACGAGATGAGCGCGCGACTGGCCGAACGGATGAACGAGATCATGCTCGCCCTATCCATCGTCTCGGTCATCTTCCTGCCCATCACCTTCATCACCGGCCTATTCGGCATGAACGTCGCCGGATTGCCCTTTACCGAGATACCGACGGGTTTCTGGATCGTCTGCGGATTCATGGCCTTGTGCACCGCTTTCACCGCCTTCATGCTATGGCGGATGCTGCGGCAGTGAAGAAGGAAGCACGATGTCCACCCGCCGTCCCAACATCCTGTTCATTCAGGTCGATCAACTGACCATCGACGTGCTGGCCACCTATGGCAACGCCATTGCAAAGACGCCGAACCTTGATGCGCTAGCGGAAGGCGGCACTGTCTTCGAGAACGCCTATTGCAACTATCCCCTCTGCGCGCCCTCCCGTTTCTCGATGGCCGCTGGACAGCTTGCCTCGAAAATCGGGGCTTATGACAACGCCGCCGAGTTTCCCGCCTCGATCCCCACCTACGCCCATTACATGCGGGCGCTGGGCTACCGCACCTGCCTGTCGGGCAAGATGCATTTCGTCGGCCCGGACCAGCTTCACGGTTTCGAGCGGCGGCTGACGACCGACATCTACCCCGGCGATTTCGCATGGACGGCGGATTGGTCGAAGGACGGGTTCGAGGGCGCGACCGATATCCGGATGCTCACCACCTCCGGCATCTGCGCGCGTAGCGTTCAGATCGACTATGACGAGGACGTGACCCACAAGGCGATACAGGAAATCTACGACTGCGCCCTCCCCACCGAGGATCGCCCCTTCTTTCTGCAAGTCTCGTGGACCCACCCCCACGACCCCTATCTCAGCCTGCGCGAGCATTGGGACCGCTATACTGATGCCGATATTCCGGCTCCGCGCACCCCGATGCCCAGCCACAACGAGAACGACCCCCACAGCCTGCGCGTGCTGCGCCAACACGGCCTCGCCGATGCCGATATCCCGGCGGAAGTCATTCAGCGCGCCCGCCGCGCTTATTGCGGTACCGTCAGCTATATTGATGACAGCATCGGCAAACTACGCCACGCCCTGCGCGAGAGCGGTCAGGCCGATAATACGATTATCGTCTTCTGCTCGGACCACGGCGAAATGCTGGGCGAGCGGGGGTTGTGGCTCAAAAAGACATTCTTCGAGCCAGCCACGCGCGTCCCCCTCATCATCCATGCCCCCGGCGACCTGCCGCGCGGACGTATCGACACGCTCTGCTCGCTGGTGGACCTACTCCCCACCTTCGCGACCTTCGGCTCCGACGACGCATGGAACGGCGCCGTCGAGCCGCTGGACGGCACCTCGCTGACGGATATCGCCGGTCAGGATCGCACAATCCACGCCGAACTCCTCTGCGAAGGCATCCTCGCCCCGATCTTCATGTTGCGGCGCGGGCCTTATAAGATCATCACCAGCACTGCTGATCCCGACATGCTGTTCGACGTCGTGGCGGACCCCGACGAGCAACAAAACCTCGCCACCTCGCACGCCGAAATAACGGTCGACCTCAAAACAGAAGTCGCGCGCTTATGGGACACCGACGCGCTGGCCGAGGATATCCGCCGCAGCCAGCAACGCCGCCTTTTGATCCGCAACGCCCACAAACAAGGCACGGCCCCCGGCTGGGATTTCGACGCAGGCGGTGAAGACGACAATCG
>CALJIU010000080.1 GCA_937974055.1 uncultured Neomegalonema sp.
TCCATCGAGATAGGCTTGCAGCCGCGCCTCCTCGTAGACCCCACCGTTCGCCTGCAGGAAACCCGGCGTCGTCTGCGCCCCCATCGCCCGCTCCGCCTCGGCATTCGCCACCACCCCCGGCGGGGTCGTCGCACAGGCGGCAAGCAGCGTGCCGACACAACAGGCGAGGATAAGGCGCAGGCGTGATATCATCGACGGCTCCATGATCGGGTATGGGGTGGACTTACAGCGAAGCGAATTCAACATTGATTACATCCGAATTGCGCCCGAAAGACGATGTGGGGGCATCCCTGAATATCGGTGATACAGATCGATGACCGCCTCGCAGAGTGGCCCGACCTTCTGCGTCGGATCCGTGCTGAACGCCTCGATCCGTAACAGGCGCGGATCACCATCGACCTGTTCGATCATGTCGCAGCGGGCGCGCAGAGACGGGCGTTCGGAATGGGGATCGAAAAGCTGCACATAGGCGAATTCGAGCCTGTCGATGCCCTTTAACACCGCAAAGGCCGCCTCATCGGTCACGCCGCCTGCGCGGATGACGGCATCGGCTTCGGCAACGGTCATCTGCGCGAAATCAGTATGAACGCGCCCGCTGGCGGTCGCTCGTTCCGCATCCATCGGTGAATCGTATTCTGCGACCGAAAGAACATCGTCCTCAAAACTCACATGCACCTCGATACGGGTCGTGGCGCTGGCGTAGCGCAGCAAACCTTTCTCATTCTTCGGGAAATTTCCGGCGAGGTAATAGAGGTATTCACCCATCGGTTCGACTTCCCAGAGCCAGCCGTCATAGGTATGGGGCGTGGCGTCGTCCGGCGGCACCTCGATCCAGACCGGAATATCGAGCATCCCATGCCTTTCGAGGGCGGCAAGATCGACCGCCGGATGCGCGGCGAGATTTTCGACGTGATTGCCTTTCGCCTTCTCGACCCGCGCTTTCGGACTTCGCGATAAAAGCCTGTTCAGCCAGTTCATGCTGCCTCCGGGCGCAATGCGTTGTTTTCGACATCGAAAACAGAGGTTTTCGCGGTAACGGCGCACCTTATACCAATCGCCCTTGATACTGACCCTTTTGCAACAAGCTCCTGCCCCGGCCCCCGCGCCGGGGTCTGGATGGACAAAGCGCGTTGCGGTGACCGGCCCAGGATCAAGCGCGGCGCGCAGCGACCGGGGCAGGAATAACTTCCAGAACGGTCAGCATTCAGGGCCACTGATATTATACCTTGGGCGGCGGCGGGTATTGCATCCGGTGGACCACATCGTCCCACGAGACATTGTTGCGCACGAATTCCGTGCTCGCATCGCGCTGGGGCTGGTAATCCCAAGAGGTTACAAGCCCCGCCTCCATCGCCGCGTGGACGGCGCGACGCTGCTTTTGGGTCGCGATGACATTCGCGCTGATCGCCGCCGAGTCCCAGCGCTCTGCCACCTCCGCCGCGAATTTCGCCGCCGTCTCGGCATGGGCGGGGTCGCCGGCGAGGTTTGTCAGTTCGGACGGGTCGGCCACCAGATCGAATAATTGCGGTGGATCAACCTCGCAATGGATGTATTTCCACCGCCCCCGACGGATCATCAGAATCGGATGGGCGGGCGCGACCTCGGCACAATATTCGCCAATCGCCTCCGCATCCTCCGGCGCGACCCCGCCCTGCGCTTCGGCGAACAGCGAGCGCCCGTCCAGCGGCATCCCGATTTCGGGCGTCTCGCCCCCCTGCGCGGCCATATCCATCAGCGTCGGCAGCATGTCGACCAGCGAACAGGGGGCATCGTTCGACCCCTGCGCGATGCCCGGCCCGGCCATGACCAGCGGCACCCGCGCGCCATGCTCGAACCACGTCATCTTGTACCACAGCCCCCGCTCGCCCAGCATATCACCGTGGTCGGAGGTGACGATCACGATGGTATCGTCCAATTGATCGCTCTCTTCCAATGCCTGCACCACCTTGCCGACATTGGAATCAAAATACGAAACATTGGCGTAATAAGCGTGGCGCGCATTGCGCACCTGTTCGTCCGTCACATCCGTCACATCCGCCTCGATGGCACGCTTCAATCGCTCGGAATGGGGATCGGTGCTGTCGAGATTGGCGGGCATGTCGATGGCGTCATGGTCATACAGATCCCACCATTCGGGCCGCGCGACATAGGGATCATGCGGATGGATGAAGCTGACCACCATGCAGAACGGCTCGACCGCGTTCATCTTGTAGTCGAATATCTTCCGCCGCGCGAAGAACGCCGTTTCCTCGTCATACTCGATCTGAAACGTCGTCCCCGCGACCCCGGCGGTCTGAACCGGGTCCATATTGTGATAGAAATGGTCGATACGCTCGTCCGGCATCTCCCAATCGGGGGTCCATGCGTGGTCGGAGGGGTAGATATCGGTCGTCAGCCGCTCCTCGAAGCCGTGGAGTTGGTCCGGCCCGACGAAATGCATCTTGCCCGACAGGCAGGTGCGATACCCCATCTGGCGCAGGTAATGGGCGAAGGTCGGGACGGTGGCCGGAAACTCGGATGCATTGTCATAGGCCGCAATGCGCGTGACATGCTGGCCGGACATGAAGCTGAACCGCGAGGGCGCGCAGAGCGGCGCGTTGCAATAGGCCGCATCGAAGCGCATCCCCCGTGCCGCCACGGCATCGATATGCGGGGTTTTCACGAGGGGGTGGCCGTAAGCGCCGGTAAAATGCGGTGCAAGCTGATCGGCCATGACGAGGACGATATTGGGTTTCTTGGTCATGTGGGTGGCTCCTGAATAGCGTTGAAGGGCTGGTTCAGGGGCCGAACGGCGGCGGCTGGTAGGCCATCACCTTGAGCGTCGTGCGGGCAGTGGCTCGAATGGTTTTCATGGCCGGTATCCTGTGCCCGACGCGCACGCGACGCAAGGCAATCGATCACCCAAGCACCACCCCCGCCTCACGCATTTGCGTCGTCATCGCGGCCAGTGACCCCTCCATATCGATGGCGCGACAGGCATCGCGCACCACCGTCACGTCAAAGCCCAACCGCCTCGCGTCCAGCGCCGAATAGGCCACGCAAAAATCCGTTGCCAAGCCCGCCATCGTCAGGGCCGTGACCCCCTTGTCCCGCAGATATCCGGACAGGCCCGTGGGCGTCTCACGGTCATTCTCGAAGAACGCAGAATAGCTGTCGATGGCGGGATTATATCCCTTGCGCACGACCAGCGCCGTGCGGTCCATCGCCAGACCGTCGTGAAACCGCGCCCCGGCACTGCCCTGCACGCAATGCACTGGCCACAAAACCTGCGTCCCATAGGGCATTTCCGTGGTCGAGAAAGGCTCGGCCCCCGCATGGTTGGCGGCAAAGGACGCATGGTCCGCCGGGTGCCAGTCCTGCGTTGCGACGACCAGCGGAAAATCCCCCTGCATCGCGTTGATCAGCGGCACCACCGCATCCCCATCGGCCACAGCCAGCGCCCCGCCGGGGCAAAAATCGTTCTGCACGTCGATCATCAGCAAGGCGGCGGTCATGGCATCGTCTCCACAAAAAAAGGCCCGCCCCGTCAGGGGCAGGCCGATGATACTCGCTTATACCAACCCTGTCAGGTCAGTTCGCGTTCAGCTTCGCTTCCACCTCTTCGGGCGACAGCGCGGGGTCTTGCAACTCCACCGGACCCGGCCCCCAAAGGCTGGGGAAGGACGAAACCATATTGGCCCCGTTCAGCGGCTTATAGTTGCCCTGGTGACAGGTCGCGCAATTCGCCTTCGGCGCATCGCCCAACTCACCCAAACGATGCTCAGGATAGACCGGCTGGAGGGGGTCGAGATAGTCGACGTTCAGATGGCGGCTCATCTGAATGCCATACCACGCGGTCGTCCGCTGGATCGGGCTTTGCGACCAATCCGAGAAGTTGCGCGTGTTGTGGCAATAGGTGCAGTTCACGCCCAGCGCCTTCGACATGTGGATCATGAAGCTATAGGTATGCTCCGTCCGCATGATCAGGCTCTCGTTGTCGTCGCCAATCGATGCCTCGTCGTAGATCACGCGCGCCGGTTCGTTGCGCAGGATATAGGCCGAGAACGGGTCGGTGTTCAGGTCCGTATAGCCATTGGCCTCGACCGGCATGTTCTGGCCATTGCGGGCACCGATGAACGGTTCCTCCGCTGGCTCCAACTCGGTGCCGGGGTCTTTGAACCACAGGTATTCCGGCACGTTCTTGCCCCTGTGGCAGGTATAGCAGTTCACGCCCGCAACCTGATCATCGGCGGCGGCACCGGGAACGATGGTCCCTTCCGCCTTGACCGCGATGGCATCGACGGTCGTTTCGCCGTCAAAGGCCGATACCGGCACGACCTCGACCGCCTGTCCGGTACCGGGGATCGAATTGACGTGGGCATCGTAGTTGGCGTTGATCTCCATCGTCATCTGGAACATGCGGCGCGAGACGATCTTGGCGTAGTTGTAATCCCCCGCGAAGTTCTCGATCTCGCCATCGGCATTATTGTGGCAATAGCCGCAACCTTGCTCCGGCGCGACCCATTCGGTGATCTGCGCCATGATGCGGTTGAAGTTCTCGTCCGACAGGTGGCCAAGAACCTGCACGTTCTCGTAGATTTCGCCCGCGCGTTCCTCGCTGCCGTCATCCGGCTCCAACTCGTAGACCTCTTCGGGCGCGATGTTCATCGCCGCCGCCGCCACCTTGTCATCGGCGAATGCGACCTGCTCCATCGCGACCCCACGATACCCGATCTGGTCCGCCTCGACGGAGGGGCGCAGGAAGATCATCCAGGCACCGACCGCAAGACCGATCATGACCGTCAGCACGGACCCGGCAACGATCACGTTGTCCTTGAACTGTGCCTTCTGGTCGTCTTCGTTCTGTTTCGTCATCCGGTTATCCTCCCGTGCTCGGATCGACCGCCATCACACCGGGGGTCGGGATTGCACCTGCGGCCACCGGATCGACAGCCGGCGTGTAGGTAGCGGGGTATTCGGGTGCGAAGTCGTGCTTCTGCGCCCAGAGGAACCAGTTATCCACGACCGTTCCGGTCAGCAGGATGCCGATACCCCCCGTCAGCGTCGTCAGGACCGCAAACCACCATGCCCAGCGGTGAATGGATTCCATGCTCGCGTTGAACCCCATGACCCAGCGCCAGAACAGACCCGCGCGTTCCGAGGCCGTGCCCCGGTCGACGATCTGGTCGATCTCGCGGTCGCCGCCATAGCGACTAACAGCAAGGATCGTCGCGCCGTGCATGGCGAACAGGACCGCCGAGCCATAGAGGAAGACGATGGAGAGTGCGTGGAACGGGTTGTAGAACAGGTTGCCGTAGCGGATCGAAAAGGCCGAGGTCCAATCGAGGTGGCTAAAGATACCGTAAGGCACCGCCTCCGACCACGATCCCATCAGCATGGGACGGATCAGACCCAGCACGAGGAACAACCAAATCGCGGAGGCAAAAGCCCAAGCGACATGCGTTCCCATGCCAAGCTGGACGGCCCGGCTATAACAACGCACCCACCAGAACAGGACCGCGATCAGCAGGAACATCGAGGAGATCAGCCACCAGCCGCCCTCGCCCAGCGGAACGAACAGGCTCAACCCGTATTCCGGCGCGGGGGGGTCGAGTGACAGCCAGAATAGCTGCCGGATGAACTCACCCAGATGCCAATCGACCTGCGCAAGATAGTTCAGACCGATGATGTTGATGGCCAGCGTGCCGAAGACCAGCGAGATGATGCCGAGCGTACCGAGGTAGAACGGGCCGATCTGCGCGTTGCCGAGCTTGCCGATCCAGTAATTGAAGAAACCGCTGTTTCCCCTGCCCCAGATTTCCGGCACCAGCGTGTCGGCGGGAAGGCCAGCCTCGACCGGCCCGCGCACCTGCACTTGAGTGAAGATATTCTGATATTCAACCATTGTCTCTCATCCCCTCTCAGCGCCAGTACCAGATTGGCAGTTCGAGCCACCAGTTCCACCATTCCGGCCAGCCCAGCGTCCAAAACGGGCCGCTGATGACGATGCAGACCGCGCTCCAGAACGCGGCGCTGACCGCGAGGAACAGGCCGACACGGTGAATGCCCAGCGTGCCAATCGAGTAGCCGATAAAGTCGCGGAAGAACGTGTCCTCATGCTCTGGGAAGCGCACGTCCTCGCCCTTTTGCGGATTGACCGCCGACAGGACGAGTGCACCGTGCAGCGCCAGCGCGAGGCAGTTGGTGAAGAAGAACGTCACCGCCAGCATGTGGGCCGGGTTGTAGTGGAAGTGCAGGTATTGATAGCCGACATTCGATACCCAATCGAGGTGCGAGAAGATACCGTATGGAAAAGCGTGGCCCCATGCGCCCATCAGGACGGGGCGGATGACCACCAGCGTGATATATGCGAAGATCGCGAAGGAGTAGGCGACAGGGATATGGAACCCCATCCCCAGTTTTCGCGAAATCTCGACCATGCGCAGCGCCCATGAGCCAAAGGCCCCGATGGCGCAGATCGTCACGATCTGCCATATCCCACCATCCCTCAGCGGCGCGAAGCCCAGCCCGTAGCTGAGGTCCGGCGGCGCAATATTGATGAGCCACGGGTTCCAAGTATCCCCGATGGCCGCGCCATACAGGATCAGTGCGGTGCCAAGGGCGGAAAAGAAGATCGTCGTGAGACCGAAGAACCCAACATAAAACGGGCCGACCCAGAAGTCGAAGAGGTCACCGCCTATCAACGTCCCACCCCGGACACGATATTTCTTTTCGAAACTGAGCATTGCCATGTGGATGCCTCCGTCGGAAGTCTGCAACCGTCCCCGCACCCTGCGTTGACCGGCCAGCACTCGAATTCGGTGTTTTCGTATTTGTATTGGGCGAAGAGGCCCCGCCCAATACTGTCTTCGCAGCCCCAACACAGAGGTTGAGGCTGGTGATTTAGAAAGGCATCAGCCTCCAGCGGCCTTCTGAGCAGCAATCTCGAACCAGTTGTAGTGGTCCGTGCTGAGCAGAACGAGGTGGATCATCGCAGCCAGTGCGAACAGGAACACGGCCTGCGCGACAAAGACGCGGCGAGGATCGAAGACCAGCCAAATCTTGTAGAACTTGCTAAGCATCTTTCATTCTCCTCGTTAGAACCACGGGCGCCAAAACATGACGAGAAAATGCGCAACGAGTGCTACGCCCGTGAAGAGGACGGCGCCGCTGACATAAACTTCATGCAGTTCCTTGGCCTCGTCCTCGGTCAGACCCGTCCAGGACGGATTGTCTTCAGCCATAGTTATGACCTCCGGATTGAATCCACCGCTCCATGAAAGCGATGGATGAGCTACCGCGCAAAACCTCGCGGCGGGAACACGGGAAATCGGACGGTAAATCCGGTTCCCGATGCCTTACCCGAATAGATTCAGGCAAAGATCGTTCAGCGGTTCACGCCATGAAGACGAAGGGAACCACCGTATTCGTAAGGGCCTTGGTCTCGCCGAGGATGGAGCGAGGCTCATCGGTCGGGGCGAGCGGGCGCAAGGCACGAGGCAGGACGCGGTTCACAAGAACCACGGGCAGAAAGAGCAGAAAGCTTGCGGCGAAATAGATGCCGTATTCGCGCGACGAACCATTGCGGGCGCGGGACGTTTTCGAGCCGTTTTTCATGAATCTACTCCCTGAATATCGGCCCGGTCGGCGCGGCTGCGCCTCCGAACCTGTTGCACGCCGAAGCGCGTTTGATGTGTGGTAGCGGTCATGCGGACACCATCGATTTGCCCGCTTCAACGCGGTCGACGGTGATGCGGTCTTCACCTGCGCCGCGCGCGGCCCGCTCGACGGTGTCGCGCAGGGTCTTGGCGGCGGAGATTCGCGTCAGAACGGGGTGTGTCTCGACGATGCGGTTCAGCATCGCTTCGGCCTCCGCGTCCCAAGGCAATTCGCGGTGCTGGCGGGCCGGGGTCGGCTCGACCTTATCCATCTGGCTGGCCAGCGGGATGATGTGGAACAGCGCGTCGAACAGCGTGTTGCAGACTTCCTGCACCAGATACGTCGCCCCGGCATAGCCCATGAACGGCGTGCCGGTATGGCGGCGGATGGCGGCCCCCGGAAAACTGGCGGGGATAAACATCGCCCGCGCACCCTCATCGGCGATATACATCCGCTCGTTGATCGAGCCGAACACCATCAGCGGGGCATTCGTCGCGATCTGCTCGCGAACGACATGGTTGTCGGTCTTCTTGCCTGCCGTGCGCCCGTGGGCGAAATGGCAGGGCAGCCCCAGTTCCTCTTCGAGGAAATGCCGGATGCCGCGCGCATAGGTTTCGTTGGCGACGATGCCAAAGCTGGCCGTGCCATAGAAATCCTGCGTGACCGAGCGCCACAAATCCCAGATGGGCTTCAGCGTCGTGTGCTTTTCCTGCTCGATGAACGGTTCGGGGTCCAGCCCCGTCAACTCGCCCAGCTTGCGCAGGAACGCGGTGCTCGATGCCATGCCGATGGGAGCCTGAAGATAAGGCCGCTCCAGCGTTTCGCACAATTCGCGACCGAATTCGCGGTAGAGGCAGACGTTGACGTCGGCATTCGAGAGCTTGGACACGTCCGCAAGGTGGCTGCCCAGCGGGAAGACCATGTTGACCTCGGCCCCGATGCCTTCGATCATGCGGCGCATCTCGGCTAGGTCCGACGGCATGTTGAACATGCCGTATTGCGCGCCGATGATGTTGACGCGGGGCGTGACACCCTCTGCCCGCTTGCGCTCACGCACTTTCTTGGTGCCGAATTCGGTCCAAAGCCATTTCAGCGCCCGGTCGGCGCTTTGCCACTGGTCCTCGTCGATGGTGCGCGGCAGGAACCGTTTGATATTCGTGCCTTCGGGCGTCACGCCGCCGCCGATCATCTCGGCAATCGAGCCGGTCACAACGACCGCAGGCAAATCCTTGTCGAGCGTGGACCACGCGCGTTTCATCGCGTCCTCGGTGCCGGTCTGGCCCAGTTCTTCCTCGCCCAGCCCCGTCACGACGACGGGCAGCTCATGAGGCGGCAAGGCGTCGGTGTAGTGCAGGACAGAGGTGACGGGCAGGTTCTCGCAGCCCACCGGGCCGTCGATGACCACCTGCAACCCCTTGATGGCGGCGAACGCATAGACCGCGCCCCAATACCCGCCCGCGCGGTCGAGATCGTTGATCAGCATCCAACGGCCTCCTCTGCTTTGGCCGCCTTGGCCATCTTGCGCGCGTATTTCGCCGCGAATTCAGGGCGATCACGCGGCGTATTCTCCCAGACGCCCGCCGCGTAGCCGGTGCCGACGCCCTCGAAGAATTCGGACATGCGGTCGAAGCGCGCCTTGTTACCGATAGCCCCGTTGACGATCTGCGCCAGCGATCCGGCCCCCGCAGCACCCATCAGGGGCCGCGCGGAGACGAGGTTGGTGAAGTAAAGACCGGGGATCGAGCGTTCCTTGGCGGCCTGCACCACCGGCGTGGTCCCAATGGCCAGATCAGGCTGCGCGTCGATCACCGCCTGAACATCCTCCTCCAGCGAGGCGCGGAAATTGATCGTCACGCCCTTCGCTTCCAGCCATTCGCGGTCGCTTTCCAACCATTGCGTGCGCGGGCAGGCGGTGCCGACATAGGGCACATCCGCGCCGCTTTCGATCAGCAGACGGGCAACCAGCAATTCGGAGCCTTCATAACCCGACACCGTGACACGCCCCTTGATCGGCATGGCGGACAACGCCCCGTCGATGGCCGCGCGCTGCGCATTCTGAGCCTCGGCAATCTTGTCCGGCGCGATATTACAGGCGTCACCGATGGCGGCGAGCCAGTCATGCGTGCCGTCACGGCCCACGGGAGCCGACCCGACGATCCCGCGTCCCGCCGCCTGAAACGAGCGGACGGAGGCGGCGTAGAAGGGGTGGATCGCCCCGACGACCGCGCAATCGAGCGCGGCATACAACTCGCGCCATTCGCGGGTCGGCACCACCGGCCCGGCGGCAAGGCCCATCGGGGCCAGCATCCGCCCGATAACAACCGGATCGGCGGGGAACATCTCGCCCAACAGCGTCACCGTCGGCAGATCGGCGCGACTGGTGGGCGCGGCGACCGGCCCGGCGGCCACTTCCTGACGGGCATAGTCGAGCATCGCGCCCGCCAGCACGTCCTTTGCTTCCGCATGGGTCGGAATGCCGAAGCCCGGCACGTCGATCCCGACGATACGGACCCCGTTGATCTCTTTCTTCAGCAGACGAAGCGGCACGCCCGACGCCGATGGCACGCAAAGATTCGTGACGATAATCGCGTCGTATTTGGCCGGATCGGCGAGGTTTTCGATCGATTCCTTGATATCCTCGAACAGCTTGCCGGTGACGAGGGTTTCCGAATTGAACGGCACATACCCCACCGAGCGGCGCGCCCCGTAGAAATGAGTGGTGAAGGTCAGGCCATAAACGCAGCAAGCCGACCCGGACAGAACGGTCGCCGTGCGGCGCATCCGCATCCCAACGCGCATCGACCCAAAAGCGGGGCACATCGACTGCGGGCGGTCATGGGGACCGGTCGGGTAATCTTCGGCAAAGCGGTCGAGCATATCGGATGCTCCGGCCTTGCGCGCGGCCTCGGTCATCTCGCCGGTAGCGTGGCATCCGCCCTCTACGGAAACTGCCGGATCGGGCGCACAGGCCGTGTCGATCACCGTCCCGGTGTCGATCTCGACGGCTTCCGCCGCATCGTAATTCTGCTTGAGATCGGTCGTTTCCATATCAATCACACCGTGTCGTAGACGACTTCGAGGG
>CALJIU010000081.1 GCA_937974055.1 uncultured Neomegalonema sp.
GTGGCCAGTTCCTCCGGCAGATCGCGGATGACCCGGTGCAGGCGACGGCCCCATTTCGGCACCGTCATCAGGTCATCGAACGAACACAGATAGCAGCGGATCGGAAAGACCAGCGCGTTCGAGCGTGGCAGGCGGAAGAAGGTCTGCAATTCCACGCGCAAATGCTGCTTCCAGCCGATATTTTCCGGCGTCAGCGTCGTCTTCTGAATGCCCCATTTGTGGTAGTTTTCGGGGCTGGTATCCAGCAGCGGGTTCACTGTCATGGTCCAGTTCAGCCGCCGCGCAGGCGCGCCCTGCTGGATATTCAGCAAGAATTTCAGCGCCCTAACGAAGATGCCCTTTTCATGGGCAAGCGGTACCGGCGCGTGCCATTCGAAAAAGTTCATGCCGATATCGAAATCAAGCGACCAATCCGCCTGGGTCGTCACCGTCCCGGCATCCATCCACAGGTTGTCGTCGCGCTGGTCCAGCACGCAAAAATCGCCCTGCGTCTGTCGCGTGATGTATTCCATCGGGCCATAGGGCAGCGTGGTTTCATCCATGAAGGTAAAGCTGTCATCGATGCCCAAGGGCTTGTTCACCCACCGCCATTGGTCGCCATCGCGGTGCAGCTCGAACAGGTCGGGGTAATCCTCGGATTTCGACACCATGATCAGTTCGAGCAAATCCCACCCCGCCAGCGTCATATGCGGCAGCGATTGGCAGCGCAGCGGATCATCGGCCAGCACGAGGGCGCGGTCCTGCATTTCGGCGATGTAATGCTCGTCCACGTCAAAGCGTTTTTCGTAGACGCTATCGGCGGGGCCGCCCCGGTGCTGCTCCATGTTCACGGCGTACATGTAGCTGTCTTTGTCGAACGGGAACGGGAACCGCTTGATCGCACGCTCGGAATTGTGGAACGAGTAATCGCCACGGAACGTCTCTTTGTGGAACTGGATGCTCATCGGTCGATTCCTTATCGGTCCAGCACGAGGGTTTTCCCCTCGAAGCGCGAGACGCAGGGCATGATCTTGGTATTGCTGGCCTTTTCATCATCTTCCAGCCAGTGGTCGCGGTGGTGGATGTCGCCATCGGCCTCCACCACATCCGTCTCGCATTGCCCGCAGGCCCCGCCCCGGCATAGATAGGGCGCGTCTACCCCGGCGCGTTCGATGGCCTCCAGCAGGCTTTCCTGCTCGCCCACCTGAATCACCTTGTTCGAGATGGCCAACTTCACCTCAAACGGTTTGCCCGGCTGGGGTGCGAGGAATTCTTCGTAATGCACCGCCTCACGCGGCCAGCCCATCTCCTCGGCCTTGCCGCGCACCCAGTCGATCATCCCCTTCGGCCCGCAGACATAGATATGCGTGCCGAGCGGTTGCCCGTCGAGCAGGGTGTCGAGGTCGATGGCTTGGTTCTGATCGTCGTAATAGACATGCACATCGTTCGGATGCGTCGTCGTCAGATAATCGACATAGCTGCCCAGCGCCTCGGACCGGCAGGCATAGTGCAATTCCCAATTCCCATGCGCGCGGTCGAGTTGCTTGATTTGCGCAAGGAACGGCGTGATGCCGATGCCGCCAGCGATCATCAGATGCTTCTTCGCGCGCAGGTCGAGGGAGAACAGGTTGACCGGGTTCGACAGCACCATCTCGTCGCCCACATTCACGCTCGAATGCATGAATTTCGATCCGCCCCGCCCCTCGTCGTCGCGCCGCACCGAAATGGTATAGGCGCTGCGGTCGAACGGGTCGGACATCAGCGAATAGGGGTTCATGCGCGTGATATCGCCATCGCGCATCTCGACCACCGTATGCGCCCCGCCAGAGAAAGTGGGCAGCAACCCGCCATCCACCGGCTCGAACCGAAAGCGTGTCACCAACTCGTTCAGCGGCACGATATCGGTCACGCGAACCTTGATCTTTTCCGCACCACTCATTCGTAGATCCCTTTCGCTTCGGGGATGTTGCCGGGGTCTTCGGCGTCGATGCATACCCCCTGATAGGCGGCGAGCCGACGCGAATAATGGTCGCGCACGAACAGGTTCAGCCCGCAATGGCTGCACACGAAGGGGTCCGTCTCGACATCCTCCGTGATGCCTTTGCAATGCACGCATTGCATCCGCCGCGCGACCGAGCCGCGATGCTCGGTCTGGATGGCGGTATGCGGAATGCCCGCCTGCATGGCCAGATGCCTCGCCTGCCCCATCAGCCCTTCGGTTCCGGTCAGATAGACCTGCAGCCCCATATGGGCGTCCTGCAACACCCGCTGGATACGCGATTCGGCGGCGGCGTAGGACGGCCCCTCGTAGAATTGCGCAGGAGTCAGGGCGCGCAGGGCATCGGCATGGTCCGCGCCGCGTGGGATATAGATGATATGCGTATTGGCCATCAGATCGGGCGTCGCGATGCCAAGGATCGCCGCGGCTCCGGCGGCATCCGCGATCATCAGGTGGTGCTTGCCCGGTCGGGCCTCCAGCGTACCCCAGACGGGGCGGCTTTTGATGGAGGGCGGGAATTCGAATGTCGACATGTGGTCCTCGGCGTCTCTCGCTCCGCCCCGCATCACGTGCGGAGCAGAGCGGTTCTTGTATCAGCCCTTGGCGGTACGGATGGACTTGTCCGCATCGTAGAACGGCATTTCCTCCGCCGTGGCGGCAAGCTCGGTCCCGTCCGTCTGCACGACCGTCAGGTCGGTACCCGCGACCGCGACCGATGGGTCGAGGCGCGCGATGGCGACGGAATACCCGTTCAGTTCGGAGGACAGGCCGTAGGTAATGACACCTACATCCTTGTCGCCCTGCTTGACGCGGGCATACATCTCCATCTGATCCATCGAATCCTTCAGCTTCACGCCATAGATCTTGAACCGCTCCTTGCCTTCGCGGGCGTAGTGGTTCTCCGCCCCGATGAAGCCTTCCTTGCCGGGCGATACCGTGAAGTCGAGGCCCAGTTCCCACAGGCTGTCGCCAGCGGGCGAGCCATCCTCGAAGGGGAAGGTCTCGGAATTGTCGCCGGGATAGAACAGCAGATAGCTTTCGATCCGCAGCATATCGAGCGTCGAGAATTGAGTCGGGCGCACGTCGTCGCCCCCTTTTTCGAGGATATTATCCCAGATATGCACGGCGTCCTTGCCCCGGCAGAATATCTCGTAGCCGCGCTCGCCGGTATAGCCGGTCCGCGAGATCATCACGTCGCGGCCATACAGGCGCGTCTGCATAAGGCCAAAATAGGCGAGGTCGCGGATGCCCTCGACGTCCTTGGCGAGGATTTCGACCGCCTTCGGTCCCTGCAGCGACATATCGTGCAGATCGTCATCCATGATGACGGCGCAGTTCTTACCGGCGGCGACCTTGGTCAGATGCTCCATCCCGGTGCCGGTGCCGTGGACCACCATCCAGGAATTCACCGCGATGTGGTAGATCACGCAATCATCCACGAACAGGCCGCGCTCGTCGAGGATGCAGGCATAGGTCGACCGTCCGGGCGCAATCTTCTCGACATTGCGGGTGGTGACGCGGTCGATGACATAGGCGGCGTGTTCACCGACGACGTGGACTTTCTTGAGGCCAGAGACGTCCATCAGGCCCGCCTTGGTGCGGATCGCCTCGTAATCGGCCTTCGCGCGTTCGGGCGTGTGGTCGTAGAACCACGCCGTCCCCATGCCGTTCCAATCTTCCAGCTCGCCGCCGATTTCCGCGTGCCGTTTGGCCAGCGCCGATGTTCTCCAGATAATCGCCATCCCGTTCCCCTGATCGAATTCGTTATACGTTGCCCGTATTGAGCCGCACCCGGCATCGAATTGCAAGAATGTCGGGCAACTTTATTTCCTGTGAGGCAATTTTGTGAGGGGCCGCCCGCTGACCGCCCCTCACCGCAATGCTCAGTCGAACTGGCGGGCTTTGCGCATTTCGCTGGCTTGACCGTAGATCAGGACCAATACGCAGATACCTGCCGCGATTGCGGTGTACATGCCGGGCATCGTGGTGCCCGAGCCCATGAACATTGCGCCATCGACCGCTGACCAGCTTGCTTCATCGTAGGGGAATCCCATGATTTTCTCCTTGGTTCGATTATGGTTGAAGGCGCTCCCCTGCTAAGGGAGCGCCGAATATCATTCCGCCGGGTTGAGCACGACGCCGGGGGCGGGAATGCCCTCTGGATAACCTTCAGCTGGCACTTTCACGCGGTCCATGCCCACAATCTCCGCGCCTTCTGGAATACGCAGCATTCCGAGGATGCGCAGGATCAGCGAGCAGACGTAGCCGGGCACGAAACCGAGCAGGAAGAAGACGCCCGCGCCGACGAGCTGGCCCATCAGGCTGATGGTCGGTGCCTCGCCCGCCGCGCCCTGCAGGGCCGGGAAGCCGCTGGCGAAGACGCCGAGCATCACGAGGCCGTAGAGGCCGATCGTGCCGTGGACCGTGACCGCGCCGACCGCATCGTCGATGCCCATCCGCTCAAGGATGTTGGCGAGGGGCTTGAGCAGCAGACCCGCCGAGAAGGCGATGATGAAGGCCAGTGCCGGGTAGTAGATGTCCAGCCCCGACGCGACGGAGATGATGCCCGCCAGCGCGCCCGACATCATCCAGAATGGATCGCGCGTCAGTACCCACGATCCGATGATGCCGCCCGCGACGCCCATCAGGATGTTGAAGGACAGCGCCGACAGCGTGATGGGCGTGCCGTAGATGGTGGAGAACTTGTCGGGGAACCACGACCACGCCTCGCCCGGCGGGACGACGCAGGCCATCAGGAAGCCCCAGAAACCGACGATGATGAGCATCAGGCCCACGACCGTCAGGGGCATGTTGTGGCCCGCGATGTGGTTTGCGCTGCCATCGGCATTGAACTTGCCGATGCGCGGGCCGAGGTTGATGAGCACGCCGAGGGCGAAGAAGCCCGCGACCGCGTGCACGAGGCCCGCCGCGCCGAAATCGTGCAGGCCGTAATCCTGCACCAGCCAGCCGTCGGCGTGCCAGCCCCAGGCCGCGGCCACGACCCATGCGAAGGAGCCGAGGATGACGGCAAGGATGACGAAGCCGACGGTCTGGATGCGCTCGATCACCGCGCCGGACATGATGGAGGCGGTGGTCGCCGCGAACAGGGCGAAGGCCCCGAAGAACACGCCGGAGATGTTGTCGGCGATGTTCGGCCCCATATACTGCGCGCTCTCGCCCCAGCCCCAGGCGATGGAGTTGGCGAAGGCCGCGCCGGAGATGCCGTTCGGCCCCTCCGCGAAGTCCCAGCCCGTAGGGAAGCCGAAATAGACCCACCAGCCGAAGAAGTAGAAGGTCGGGATGATGAAGGCGAAGGCGAGGATGTTCTTGACGCCGGAAGACAACACATTCTTCAGCCGCGACGCCCCCATCTCGTAGGCGAGGAAGCCCGCGTGGATGATGATCATCAGCGGGATGGTGAGATAGTAGAACGTCTCGGCGAACACCGTGTTCGTCGTGGCGGCCCCGCCACCGCCCCCCGCCGCCTCTTCGAGCGCGGCGATCTTGAGCGCCATTTCGGCAATCTGTTCTTCCACAGCTGTTCCCCCCTTGGGTTATAATTTTGTTTGTTCCAGTACGCGCCGAAAATGCTCGCCCGGAATAATCGCGATGTCAAAAAAGAAACACGGAAGGTCGGTTCTGACCAGAGTCTTTTTGCACTCATGGGAAAAAAAGTTTCCTTTGATTGAGCACCGGGAAATTTGGTGCTAGCGTTCTGCAAATCAGGCAAATCACCTGCACCTTTCTGGGGAGGACATGGCCGTGTGCGGCATCGTTGGATTGTTTCTCAAGGATAAATCATTGGAGCCGAAGCTGGGCGACATGCTGACGGATATGCTCGTCACCATGACCGACCGGGGGCCTGATTCGGCGGGCATCGCCCTTTACACCGCCGGGGCAGAGGGCCGGGCCAAGCTGACCGTGCAATCGGATGACCCACAAGCCGATTTCGCAGGACTGGATTCCGCCTTGGGCGAACGCTTGGGCGGATCGGTATCCATGACGATCAGGGATACCCATGCGGTGCTGGATATCGACAAGGGCGCCATCGACGCCGCCCGCGCAGCCTTATCCGACGTTCGCCCCTCCGTACGGATCATGGGTCGCGGCGAAAGCCTCGAAATATACAAGGAGGTGGGTTTGCCGAAAGACGTGGCCGCCCGGTTCGACCTGCGCGGCATGGGTGGCACCCACGGCATCGGCCATACCCGCATGGCGACCGAATCAGCGGTCACGACGATGGGCGCGCATCCGTTCAACACGGGACCGGACCAATGCCTCGTGCATAACGGCTCGCTCTCGAACCACAATTCCCTGCGCCGAAAGCTGCGCCGCGAAGGCGTGCATATCGAAACCGAAAACGACACCGAAGTGGGCGCGGCCTACATCACATGGTGCATGATGAACGGCGCGACGCTGGGCGAGGCGCTGCAATCCTCGCTCGACGATCTCGACGGCTTTTTCACCTTCGTCGTCGGCACTAAGGACGGCTTCGGCGTCGTGCGCGATCCCATCGCCTGTAAGCCCGCCGTCATGGCCGAAACCGATCAATACGTCGCCTTCGGGTCCGAATACCGCGCCCTTGTCGACCTGCCCGGCATCGAACAGGCCCGCGTATGGGAGCCGGAACCCGCCACCGTCTATTTCTGGAGCCATGATGGCGCTCCGGTCGTTCACGAGAAAGCCGCGTAGATGCAGACCTTCGACCTCGAAGCGCAGGGATTGCGCCAGCTCAACGCCACGCTGCACGCGCAGGCGAATGACACCAACCAAACCGCGTGGGAGGTCGTCAATCCACGCGGCAGCCACGCCATCGCCGTGGGCCTGGACGCGCCCATCGAAGTGACGGTCAAAGGGTCGACCGGCTATTACTGCGGCGGCATGAACAAGCAGGCCACCATCAATGTCCACGGCTCGGTCGGGCCGGGCGTGGCCGAGAACATGATGAGCGGTATGGTCGTGATCGAGGGCGACGCCTCGCAATATGCAGGCGCGACCGGGCATGGTGGCACGCTGGTCATCAAGGGCAACGCCTCCTCGCGCTGCGGTATCTCGATGAAGGGTATCGACATCATCGTCCACGGCAATATCGGCCATATGAGCGCGTTCATGGCGCAATCGGGCCACCTCGTCGTTTGCGGCGATGCGGGCGAGGCGCTGGGTGATTCGCTCTACGAGGCGAAGCTGTTCGTGCGCGGCGAGGTCAAATCGCTGGGGGCCGATTGCATCGAGAAAGAGATGCGGCCCGAACATATCGAAACGCTGCGCGAGTTGCTGGAGCGCGGCGGCTGCGACGCCAAACCCGAAGAGTTCAAACGCTACGGCTCGGCCCGCCAGCTTTACAACTTCAACATCGACAATGCGTACTGACGGGGGATTGCGGCCATGAAAGACGATAACAGTCACGGCGCACCGCGCACGGTGCCCATCCAGTCGGCGACCTTCACCAACCCCATCAATGCCGAAATCCGGCGGGCGGCGGCGACGGGCATCTACGATATCCGGGGCGGCGGCGCGAAGCGCAAGGTGCCGCATTTCGACGACCTATTGTTCCTCGGCGCGTCGATCTCCCGCTATCCGCTCGAAGGGTATCGCGAGAAATGCGAAACCTCGGTCACGCTCGGCACGCGCTTCGCCTCCAAGCCCATTGAGCTGGACATCCCCGTCACCATCGCGGGCATGAGCTTCGGCGCGCTTTCCGGCCCGGCCAAGGAAGCCTTGGGCCGGGGCGCGACGCTGGCGGGCACCTCGACCACCACCGGCGACGGCGGCATGACCGAGGAGGAGCGCGGACATTCCAACAAGCTGGTCTACCAATACCTGCCCTCCCGCTACGGCATGAACCCCGACGACCTGCGCCGCTGCGACGCCATCGAGGTGGTCGTGGGACAGGGCGCAAAGCCGGGTGGCGGCGGAATGCTGCTGGGCCAGAAGATTTCCGACCGCGTGGCCGAAATGCGCAACCTGCCGAAAGGCATCGACCAACGCTCCGCCTGCCGCCACCCCGATTGGACCGGCCCGGACGATCTGGAGATCAAGATCCTCGAACTGCGCGAGATCACGGGCTGGGAGAAGCCGATCTACATCAAGGTCGGCGGCGCACGCCCCTATTTCGACACCACGCTGGCGGTCAAGGCCGGGGCCGATGTGGTCGTCCTCGATGGAATGCAGGGCGGCACGGCGGCTACGCAGGATGTCTTCATCGAAAATGTCGGCCAGCCGATCCTCGCCTGTATCCGCGAGGCCGTTCGCGCTTTGCAGGACATGGGAATGCACCGCGAAGTGCAGCTCATCGTGTCGGGCGGCGTGCGCACCGGGGCGGATGTGGCGAAATGCATGGCGATGGGCGCGGATGCGGTGGCCATCGGTACGGCGGCGCTGATCGCCCTGGGCGATAACGATCCGCGTTGGGAGGCCGAATACAACGCGCTCGGCACGACCGCCGGGGCCTATGACGACTGGCACGAGGGCAACGACCCGGCGGGCATCACCACGCAAGACCCTGAGCTTATGGCCCGGTTCGACCCCATCGAGGGCGGACGGCGGCTGAACAACTACCTCAAGGTCATGACGTTGGAAGCCCAGACCATCGCCCGCGCCTGCGGCAAAAGCCACCTGCACAACCTCGAACCCGAAGACCTCTGCGCCCTGACGTTGGAAGCGGCGGCCATGGCCAAGATTCCGCTCGCAGGAACGGATTGGTATCCGGGCAAACCGGGTACGACGTACTGATTTTTTGGGGCAAGGCCGTGCATGGCTCTTGCCCCTTTTCATTTTAATGCATCATCATCCAAAAAAACGACACCGGCGCGCCCCTGACGAATCCGAACAGGTGCGCTGACCCGGACAGACGGAGGGGACACTATGGCTACTGATCTCGCAAAATTCGCCAAGGATAACGGCGTCAAATATTTCATGATTTCGTTCACCGACCTGTTCGGTGGACAACGGGCCAAGTTGGTTCCGGCGCAGGCAATCGCGGATATGCAAAAGGACGGCGCGGGCTTTGCCGGTTTTGCCACATACCTCGATATGACGCCCGCCCATCCCGACATGCTGGCCGTACCAGACCCCGATTCGGTGATTCAGCTTCCGTGGAAGCCCGAAGTCGCATGGGTCGCGGGCAATTGCGTCATGGAGGGCGAGGACGTCGCCCAAGCCCCCCGCAACGTGCTGCGCCGTCTGGTCGATGAGGCCGCGAAGGAGAAGATGCACGTCAAAACCGGGATCGAGGCGGAATTCTTCCTGCTCACGCCCGAAGGCACCGAGATTTCCGACCCCTTCGATACCGCCGCCAAACCCTGCTATGATCAGCAGGCGGTCATGCGCCGCTACGATGTGGTCCGCGAAATCTGCGATTACATGCTCGAAATGGGCTGGGGTCCATATCAAAACGACCACGAGGACGCGAATGGCCAGTTCGAGATGAACTGGGAATTCGACGACGCCCTGCGCACCGCCGATAAGCACAGCTTCTTCAAATTCATGGTCAAGAGCGTGGCCGAAAAGCACGGCTTCCGCGCCACCTTCATGCCCAAACCCGTCGAAGGGCTGACCGGCAATGGCTGCCACGCCCATATCTCGGTGTGGGATGCGCCGGGGGCCAAGGCCAAGAAAAACGTCTTCGCCACCACCAAGGGCGAGGGGCAAACCGGCGAATTGGGCCTGTCCGAGAAGGGCAAGCACTTCCTCGGCGGCATAATGAAACACGCCTCCGCACTGGCCGCGATCACCAATCCGACGGTGAACAGCTACAAGCGCATCAACGCTCCGCGCACCATGTCCGGCGCGACATGGGCACCGAACACGGTCACATGGACCGGCAACAACCGCACCCACATGGTGCGCGTGCCGGGACCGGGCCGGTTTGAGCTGCGCCTGCCCGACGGGGCGGCGAACCCCTACCTGCTGCAAGCCGTCATCATCGCGGCGGGCCTGTCCGGCGTGCGCGCCAAGGCCGACCCCGGCAAACGCCACGACATCGACATGTATGCCGAAGGGCACAAGGTGCGCGGCGCGCCGAAACTGCCCCTCAACATGCTCGATGCCCTGCGAGAATACGACAAGGACAAGGGCCTTAAGGCCATGATGGGCGATGAATTCTCCAAGGCTTACATCAAGATGAAGACGCAGGAATGGAACGACTTCACCTCCCACTTCTCCCAGTGGGAAAAGGATAATACGCTGGATATCTAGAACAATGCTCACAGCCCCGGATGCGGCGCAGCATGGAATGATGCGCTGCTGATCCGGGGTCTTTCACCGTATAAGCAGGCCCCGGAACAGAACGGCGATAATGCGCATGGCAGTGCATCCGGGGCAGCGAAAAACAGAAGGACCGCCCCATGACGAAACGTGTCGCCATCATCGGTGCCGGACCATCCGGCCTTGCCCAGCTTCGCGCCTTTCAATCGGCAAAGGCCAATGGTGAAGATATCCCCGAAATCGTCTGTTTCGAGAAGCAAGACGATTGGGGCGGCTTGTGGAAATACACGTGGCGCACGGGCGTCGATCAATACGGCGAGCCTGTGCATGGTTCGATGTACCGCTACCTTTGGTCCAACGGCCCGAAGGAGGGTCTGGAATTCGCCGATTATTCCTTCGA
>CALJIU010000082.1 GCA_937974055.1 uncultured Neomegalonema sp.
CCCCGCACCGCCGTTTCGACCGTCGCCCCGATATCGAAGAGTTTCAGATCGATAAAAGTGCGCTTGCCCTTTTCCTTCAACTCGTTCGCCAGCGCAAAGCCACCGCCGGTCAGCATTCCAAGGCCCACCTTGTAGAACCCGACCGCATCACCCAGCCGGTCGGCCATCTCCAATCCGGCAACCGCATGGGGCAGATCGAGCGCAACGATCAGGGCGTCTTGCGCGTTGGAACGGGTCATTGGTGGCACCTCTCACGCGGTCATAGCGGATTCCCTTTGGAATCTTGCTGCGGCGCAGTATTAAGCGCGTGACCATGCCACGTGCAAAGGAAACCGACATGTCGTTCTTTCGTGTTCTACTCGCCCTGCTGATATCCGGCGGCATCGCCTATGGCCTCTATACCGTATCCCAAATGGATATGGCGGGTGGAGCGTCGCAAACCGAAGTCGTCGCCGAACGTGCCGAGATCGCCGATACGAGCGATACCGTACCAGCGACCGATGCCACGCAGGAGGAGGACAGTTCTTCCGAGCCGGCAGCCCAAGCGGCATCGGGGGATGCATCCTTTACCGAGCGGACGGCAGAGGCGGTCGAAAGCACCGACGCACCCGCCGCCGACGGCGATGAAGCGACAACGTCCACCCTCGCCGCCCTACCCCGCCCACCGGAAGCACCGCAAGCATCCGATGCAGGCGCGACGGAGACCGGCACCACCACCGGCAGTGACCAGACCGAGACGGCAATGGCAGCCTCCACTACCCTGCCTGCGACCGATATCTCAGCCGCGACATCCGAATCGATTGCCGCGCTCGATATCGTCACCGGCGGTATGACCTATGGTGAAGCCCGCGAAACGCTTATCGGCGCAGGCTGGACCCCTCGCGCGCTCGAAGAACGCGACGAAGCCCTCAATGCGACCGAGACCGTGTTGATCAATGCCGGGTATACCGAAGTCGAGGGATGCTCGAACGCCGAGCGCGCGATTTGCCGTTTCGAGTTCGTCGATGGGCAAAAGCGTATTGCCGCCGTCCTGACCGCAGGGTCGAACGCCGATCCATCCGTCATCGACGCCTTTCTCATGGACATTGCCAAAACGGAGTAACACCGTGACCGACCCTATCGTCATCGTATCCGCCGCCCGCACTCCCATGGGCGGGTTTCAGGGAAGTCTTTCGGATGCCACGGCGGCGGAGCTGGGGGCGACGGCGATACGCGCGGCGCTCGACCGCTCTGGCCTGTCCGTCGATGAGGTGGACGAAGTGCTGATGGGCTGTGTCTTACCAGCCGGGCAGGGCCAAGCCCCGGCACGGCAGGCCGCATTGGGGGCCGGATTGCCGCAATCAGTGCCGTGCTCGACCCTCAACAAGATGTGCGGGTCGGGGATGAAGACCACGATGGTCGCGATGGACCAGTTGCGCGCAGGGAATGGGCGAGTGGTCGTTGCGGGGGGCATGGAATCGATGTCGAACGCGCCTTATCTGCTGCCGAAAATGCGGGCGGGGGCGCGGTTGGGCCATGCGGGGGCGGTCGATCACATGTTCCTCGACGGGCTGGAGGATGCCTATGACAAAGGCCGCCTGATGGGGACGTTTGCCGAGGATTGCGCCAGCGAATACCAGTTCACGCGCGAGGCGCAGGACGAGTATGCGCTTGGGTCGTTGAGCCGCGCCTTGGCCGCGCAGGACGAGGGACGTCTGGTGCAGGAGATCGCGCCGGTGACGATCAAGACCCGCAAGGGCGATGTCTCGGTCGATGCCGATGAACAGCCCGCGAATGCCCGGCCCGACAAAATCCCTAACCTCAAACCAGCTTTTCGCGCCGACGGCACGGTCACGGCGGCAAATTCCTCCTCCATCTCGGACGGTGCCGCCGCATTGGTCCTGATGCGCGAATCGGATGCCAAGGCTGCCGGTGCGCCGATCCGGGCGCGGCTATTGGGCCATGCCAGCCATGCGCAGGAGCCGGGATGGTTCACCACCGCGCCGGTCCCCGCCATGCGCAAGGTGCTGGAGGCGGCGGGCTGGTCGGTTGCCGATGTCGACCTGTGGGAAGTGAACGAAGCCTTTGCCGTAGTGCCGATGGCGGCAGAGCGGGAGTTGGGTATCGACCGGGATCGGCTGAACGTAAATGGCGGTGCTTGCGCGCTGGGCCATCCCATAGGGGCGAGCGGGACACGGATCATCGTTACGCTGCTGCACGCGCTGGAGGCGGCGGGCAAGACGAAGGGCGTTGCCTCGCTGTGCATCGGGGGCGGCGAGGGAACCGCTGTGGCGCTGGAGATCGTCTAAGACGGGAGATCGCCCGGAGAATAAAGGCTCTTGGATGGGCCTTTATTCATCTATGGAGGGGTGCCGGATTCGGCACATCTTCGACTGATTCTGCACTCTTGTTGAAGCGTGAGAACATTTAGTAAACGAATGTCAAGATGGAGAACTTGGTTAACAAGAACAAAACAAGATTTGACAGCGAACGAATTGGAACATTAGATGAACCCATAGAGCGAGAATCGAATCCCTTTAGAGGAACACTTCCATGTCGCAAGCCGTCATTGATGTCACCCCAAACCGTCAACCCAGCCGGATCGGCCTGATCTGTATTGCCGGTGCCGCCGCGTTGATGATGATCGCCGGGTT
>CALJIU010000083.1 GCA_937974055.1 uncultured Neomegalonema sp.
GGGGGGAAGGGGTAAGTAGCCACAGGGTCGAGCGGACTTCTCATTACAGTGGAATGGAACACCATGCCTATCGTCACCGATGCCGGTTTTGCCCCCGATGACGCGCCCGTGTTGGTCGCGCCCGAAGACATCGCCACGGCGACGGAGGGGGCGGCGTTCGAGATCGCGCTGGATGCCGATGCGGCGGCGCTGGCCCCGCATTTCAACGCTATCGAGTTGATTGTCGTGCCGTTTCCGTCTTTTGCGGATGGGCGAGGGTTCTCGATTGCGCAACGGCTGCGGGCGCTTGGCTATCGTGGGCGACTGCGGGCCAGTGGGCATGTCATTACCGATCAATATCCCTTTGCCCGGTTCTGTGGCTTTGACGAAGTGCAGATCGACGATGCCCTCGCCGCGCGCCAGCCCGAAGACCTGTGGCTTGCCGCCAAAGATCGGCCCGTCCCGCCGTTTTTGAAGCGCAAGGCGATGGGCTGGACCTGACGCGCCGGGTGCCTTTTGTGGAGCTTCTGCTGCGCATGGCGATCCTGCATATCGCATCCAGCATTGAGTCGCGCGCGTCCTTGGCGTAGAGGATGGGGAACGCCGAAACGTCCGGAGAACCGCCCATGTCCGTCGATGCCGCCACCGTCCGCAAGGTCGCCAAGCTTGCCCGTATCGCCGTGGAAGACGACGAAATCGAGCCGCTGGCCAATGAGATTTCGGGCATCCTCGACTGGGTTGAACAGTTGCAGGAAGTCGATGTATCGGGCGTAGAACCCATGACCTCCGCCGTGCCCATGCGTCTCAAGCGTCGTGAGGACGTGGTGACGGATGGCGACCGCCGCGACGATATCCTCGCCAACGCACCGGATTCGCGCGAGGGGTTCTTTGCCGTGCCGAAGGTGGTGGAATAGGGCGATGCGGCCATGAAAACCGTCATCGTCACGGGGGGAAGCCGGGGCATCGGCGAGGGGGTTTCGCGGGTGCTGGCCGATCACGGCTGGGCGGTGATTGCGGCGTCGGCCTCCGAGGCGGAGCGCGCGGCTTTCGCACCGCATGACGGCATCACGCTGCGGCATGTCGATGTGACGGATGCCGCCTCGGTGGCCGATCTATTCGCCGGGGTTGAGCGGCTGGACGGGCTGGTCAACTGCGCGGGAATCCTCAAGCGCGATGCGGAATACGATATCGAGGTTTTCCAACAGGTGATCGATGTGAACCTGACCGGCACCATGCGATGCTGCCTCGCCGCGCATGATTTGCTGGCGGAAAGCGGCGGGGCCATCGTGAATACCGCCTCGATGCTCAGTACCTTCGGTGGACCGCTGGTGCCCGCCTATTCTGCCTCCAAGGGCGGTGTGGCGCAGTTGACGAAGGCGTTGGCCGCGAAATGGGCGGAGGACGGCATTCGTGTCAACGCGGTGGCTCCGGGCTGGATCGAAACGGAAATGACGGGTGGGCTGCGCTCAGATGCCGCGCGAGCCGAGGGTATCATGGCGCGCACACCCATGAAACGCTGGGGCAAGACGTCGGAGGTCGGCGCGCTCGTGCGGTGGTTGCTTGGCGACGATGCGAGCTTCGTCACCGGGGCGGTCTATCCGGTCGATGGCGGCTATCTTGCAGTTTGAGGGGAAAGACGATGAAAGATACCGATCCGCTGATGCCGTACCAACTGCCGTTCCCCAAGGACGCGCAGGAAGAGATCGTGATACCGGATGCAATCCCAGAGGATGACCGGCTATGGGTGCCGCAGGCCGAGAATGTCTGGCTGCGCCCGCTCTGCCTGAACCGCTCGCAAGGGTATTGGATGAATTTGCTGAAGGTGCGCAAGGCGGGCGTGCTGTCCCGGCACCGGCATCCGCAGCCCGTGCATGGCTTCGTGCTCAAGGGGCGCTGGCATTATCTGGAGCATGACTGGGTCGCGACCGAGGGTAGCTATGTCTACGAGCCACCGGGCGAGACGCATACGTTGGTCGTGCCCGACGATGTCGAGGAAATGATTACCTATTTTCAGGTCAACGGCGTGATGTGCTACGTCGATCCGTGGGGCAAGACGCTGGGCTACGAAGACGTCTTCACCAAGATCGACATGTGCCGCAAGCACTATACCGAGGTCGGTTTGGGCGAGGATTTCGTGGATCAGTTCATTCGGTAGGTGCCGCGCGGGGTTTGGTTTTTCTGGCCAACATGACTATAATAGTCACGTCGAAAAGGAGCGACCGCCATGCATGAGCATCAATTCAACATCGCCGACGCCAAGGCCCGCCTTAGCGAGATCGTTCGAATCGTGGAGGAAGGCGGGACCGTCACCCTCGCGCGCCGGGGGCAGCCTTTCGCGAGGATCGCACCCATCGCGCAGCCGCCACGTGAGATTGGCATCCTCGATGGTCAGCTTGGTAAGGCACCGGATTTCGATGAGCCAATGTCCGCCGAGGAGCTTGCGCTTTGGGAAGGTCGTGGTGACGATCCTTCTTGATACGGGCATCTTCGTATGGATGATCGACCGCCAAGCGGTTGGGAAACAGCCGAGTCTTGAGCTGGGAATGCGCGTTGCCGAGGCGGAACGGTTGTTGGTCAGCACGGTCAGCCTGTTCGAGATCGCGCAGAAGGCGCGTATCGGCAAATGGCCCGAAGCGGCCAAGCTGCTGCCGCGCCTGCCCGACCTCGCCGACCGTTTGCGCATCGAGCGGGTTCCGCTGAGTGAGCCGGTCAGCCTGATCGCGGGGAGTATGGCGTGGAATCACGCCGACCCCTTCGACCGGATGATCGTTGCCACCGCTGTTCAATTCGACTGTCCCGTCGCAACGACCGACCGGCGATGGGTCGATATCGGTGTCGAGGTTCTTCGCTGACATCTTGCCCCCCGCGCGGCGTGCCGCTAGACCTGCGCTCGTAATCCAGCCGGTAGGACCGCCATGACCGATCTCACGTCTCTCTCCATCGCCGATGCACGCTTGAAGCTACGGGCAAAGGAATTCAGTGCGACCGAGTTGACCGATGCCTTTATCGGCGCGGTCGATGGGGGCGATGCCCTGAATGCCTATTGCGAGAAGACGCCTGATCTGGCGCGCGAGCAGGCCAAGGTCGCCGATGCGCGGCTGGCGGCGGGGGATGCGCCTTCGCTGTGCGGGATTCCGCTGGGGATCAAGGATCTGTTCTGCACCAAGGGCGTGCGTTCGCAGGCCGGGTCGAACATCCTCAAGGATTTCAAGCCGCCCTATGAAAGCACCGTGACCACGAATCTGTGGGATGCGGGGGCCGTGATGCTCGGCAAATTGTCGATGGATGAATTCGCGATGGGTTCGTCGAACGAGACGGCTTGCTATGGCAATGTCGTCAATCCGTGGCGTCGTAAGGGTGATGATACTGCGTTGACGCCGGGCGGATCGTCGGGCGGTTCGTCGGCGGCGCTGGCCGCGAATATGGCGATGGCGACGACCGGCACCGATACGGGCGGCTCGATCCGCCAGCCTGCGGCATTCACGGGGACCGTGGGCCTCAAGCCGACTTGGGGGCGGGTGTCGCGCTGGGGGATCATCGCGTTTGCGTCGTCGCTGGATCAGGCGGGACCGTTCACGCGCACTGTTCGCGACAGTGCGATCATGCTCGAAGCGATGGCCTCGGTGGATCACAAGGACAGCACCTCCGCCGATATTCCCGTACCGGATTACGAGGCTGCGCTAACCGGCGATATGAAGGGCAAGCGGATCGGGATTCCGAAGGAATATTCGGTCGATGGCATGACCGCCGAGACGACCGCGCTGTGGGAAGACGGGGCGGAACGCCTGCGCGCGCAAGGGGCCGAGATCGTGGAGATCAGCTTGCCGCATACGAAATACGCGCTGCCCGCCTATTACATCCTCGCGCCCGCCGAGGCATCGTCCAACCTCGCCCGCTATGACGGTGTTCGTTATGGCCACCGGGCCGCGCTGTCGCAGGGGGATGGCATCGACGATATGTATGCGAAGACCCGCGCGGAAGGCTTTGGCCATGAGGTCAAGCGCCGGATCATGATCGGGACGTATGTTCTGTCGGCGGGGTATTACGACGCCTATTACATCCGCGCGCAAAAGCTGCGCACCCTCATCAAACGCGATTTCGACGAGGCATTCGGGCAGGTCGACGCGATCCTGACGCCGACGACGCCATCTCCCGCGTTTGGGTTGGGCGAGAAGTCGGACCCGCTGGATATGTACATGCAGGACATCTTCACGGTGACGGTGAATATGGCCGGTCTGCCGGGGATCAGCGTTCCGGCAGGGTTGTCCCCGGATGGGCTGCCGATGGGCTTGCAGTTGATTGGCAAGGCATTCGATGAGGCGAATTTGTTGAATACGGCCTATGCGCTGGAGAATGCGCTGGAGTTCAACGCGACGCCGGAGAAGTGGTGGTAGTCTTCATCGATGCTATTCGAGTGGGACGAAAACAAGAATCGTGCTAATATTGCGAACCATGGTTACAGCTTTGAAGATGCGATCCGTATCTTTGACGGCTCGACAATCGATATGGTCGATGATCGGTTCGAGTACGATGAATTACGAACCGTGAGTATAGGGACGACGAACGGGATCACGCTTCTCGTCGTCGTGCACACGGATCGGCAGGGCGTGACACGCATTATTTCCGCCAGACGAGCGGAGAAACACGAACGAAGGCAGTATGAGCGGCATCTCCAGAAAGGCTGAAATGGCCACGGACCGATCCCCTATCACGCCCGAAATGTGGGCGCAGGCGACTACGACCGTGCGGCCTGTCTCTACTCGGTCGCATAGTGACGATTGCGATGCTGATTTCTCCGATGCTGCTTATATCGCATTGGGTCGCTTGGTCCGAAGGCTCGCGGCTTTTACCGCTATCGCTAACAAGGTGAGCGGTAAGTCAGACTCGGACCTGTGCGATTTGCACACTCTCTTTGTGGGTGGGGTCTGGATCGAGGAGTCTAGTGGCATTTTGCAATGCACGGGCGCGACTTCTGAGGACGTTACGCGCGCATGGCGGGGGTCGATCGCCGAGGTGAATTCTATCGCGCAGCGGGCGATATCGGAAGCCGATGCGCTGGTTCGGTTGATAGATGATGGAGCTACTGAGGCCGCCGAATAGATTGCTCGTCGTCGATTATACCAAGGGCGGCAATCGCTGACCGTTTTCACTTTTCCACTCTGCTCCGGGCGCAGACCCGGAGCCTCGCAGAAGCGCGCTTTGCCTATCGGGGTTCCGGGTCTGCGCCCGGAACAGAGCGGTCATTGATCTCCGCCACTGGTATTACAGCACATCCACCGGCACCTTGAGATAGACCTTCCCATCATCTTCGGCGGGCGGCATTTTGCCTGCGCGCATGTTGACCTGAATCGACGGGATGATCAGCTTCGGCATCCCCAGCTTTTCGTCGCGAGCGGTGCGCATCGCCACGAATTCTTCCATCGTCGTCTCGCCGCCAACATGGACGTTGCGGGCTTTTTGCTCGGCCACCGTCGTCTCCCACGCAAAGGCATCGCGGCCCGGTGCTTTGTAGTCGTGGCATAGGAACAGGCGCGTTTCGTCGGGTAGGGACAGGACTTTCTGGATCGAATGCCATAGCTCCTCCGCCGAGCCGCCGGGGAAGTCGCAGCGGGCCGTGCCGAAATCGGGCATGAACAAGGTGTCGCCCACGAATCCTGCATCCCCGATGACGTAGGTGAGGCAGGCGGGGGTATGGCCCGGCGTGTGGAGAACATGGGCGTCCAGCGCGCCGATGGTGAAGCGGTCCTGCTCGCGGAACAGGCGGTCGAATTGCGAGCCGTCGCGCTCGAACTCCGTGCCCGCATTGAAGACCTTGCCGAATTCGTCCTGCACGACGGTAATTTGCTCGCCGATGCCGATTTGCCCGCCCAGCCGCTTTTGCAGCCACGGCGCGGCGGAGAGGTGGTCGGCATGGACGTGGGTTTCGAGCAGCCACTCGACCGTCAGCCCTTCCGCCTCGACAAAATCGACCAGCGCCTGCGCCGCGCGTGTGTCGGTTCGTCCCGAAACGATGTCGTAGCCAAGCACTGAATCGATGATTGCACAGGCCGCACTGTCCGGGTCGCGCACTACGTAAGACGCGGTATTCGTTGGTTCGTCGAAGAAGGCGGTGACGGTCGGGGTCATGGGTCCATCCGGGTTCGATGCGGTGTTTCGTGCGGTATTTCCCAAGAATACACTGTGAATTCCCGCACCGCCAGCCCGCCGATTGCGCTTGAAGCCTGCGCGCGGGGGCGTATGTACGGTGATAGAGGTTTGCCGTATCCAAATTTGAAAGTGACACATCATGCTCGACGACACCCCTTCGCTCACATCCCTGCTGAACGACATCAGCCTGCTGAAAGACAAGGCCTATATCGACGGCGCGTGGGTTGGCGCGGATGGCGGTGGCTCGGTGCCGGTCACCAACCCCTCCACGGGCGAGCAGATCTCGACCGTGCCCGATATGGGGGCTGCCGAGACGGCGCGCGCCATCGACGCCGCCGAGATCGCGCAGAAGCAATGGGCGAAGAAGACCGCCAAGGATCGCTCGATCGTGCTGAAGAAATGGTACGAGCTGATCATGGCGAATCAGGATGATCTGGGCGCCATCTTGACCGCCGAGATGGGCAAGCCGCTGGCCGAGGCGAAGGGTGAGATTGCCTATGGCGCATCGTTCATCGAGTGGTTTGCGGAAGAGGCCAAGCGCATTTATGGCGAGACGATCCCCGGCCACCAAGAAGATAAGCGCATCGTCGTGCTGAAGCAGCCCATCGGCGTGACCGCCGCGATTACGCCGTGGAACTTCCCCAATGCCATGATTACGCGCAAGGCGGGTCCGGCGCTGGCGGTGGGCTGTGCGATGGTGCTGAAGCCCGCGACGATGACGCCGCTATCGGCGCTGGCGCTGGCTGAACTGGCCGACCGGGCGGGGCTGCCAAAAGGATTGCTGTCGGTCGTGACGGGCAAGTCGTCTTCGGCTATCGGCGGTGAGATGACGTCGAACGAGAAAGTGCGCAAGCTGACCTTTACCGGATCGACCGAAGTGGGCCGCATCCTGATGAAGCAGAGCGCGGATAGCATCAAGAAACTGAGCCTTGAACTGGGCGGCAACGCGCCGTTCATCGTGTTCGACGATGCCGATATTGATGCGGCGATCGACGGCGCGATGATCTGCAAATACCGCAATGCGGGCCAGACCTGCGTTTGCGCCAACCGAATCTATGTGCAGGACGGCGTCTACGAGGAATTCTCGCAAAAGCTGGCCAAGCGAGTGTCTGAGATGAAGGTGGGGGATGGCTTTACCGATGGTGTCGTGCTCGGCCCGATCATCGAGATGGCGGGCGTCGAAAAGGTCGAGGAGCATATCGCCGATGCCAAGGCCAAGGGCGCGGAGATTGTCGTCGGCGGTGAGCGGCATGAGCTTGGCGGTACGTATTTCCAGCCGACCGTAATCACCGGCGTGACCAAGGATATGAAGGTCGCGACGGAGGAAACCTTTGGCCCGCTGGCCCCTCTGTTCCGCTTTACGGATGTCGAGGACGTCGTGGCGCAGGCGAATGATACGATCTTTGGTCTGGCCGCCTATTTCTACGCCAAGGACATGGCGCGGGTCTGGCGTGTGGCTGAGGAGTTGGAATACGGGATCGTTGGCGTGAATACCGGCATCATCTCGACCGAAGTCGCCCCCTTCGGTGGCGTCAAGCAGTCCGGTCTGGGCCGCGAAGGATCGCATCACGGGGCCGAGGATTATCTTGAGATGAAGTATATCTGCATGGCCGGGGTCTGACTTTATGTCACCTTCGGGCTTGTTCCGAAGGTTATTTCTTCTCGCCAATGCGAAACCGGGGTTAGCCGTTTGTGCGGCTGGCCTTTTTCGTCGCGAGTTTGGCGGTGTAGTCGCGTGTGAAGGCGGTGTATCCGTCTTCGACCGTGCCCAAATGGGTGCGTACGAACCCGTGCAACGCGGGCAGTTTGTGGAAGGGTACGCCGGGAACGGCATGGTGCTCGGCGTGGTAGGGCATGTTCCACGCGAGGAAGCGGATGGTCCGGTTCGTCAGCGTGGTGCGGGTATTGGCGAACATATTCGCGACCGAGGGGCAATGCGCGTGCTCGGCCAGCAGATAGAGCCGCAGCACCGGAAAGCCGATCAATAGCGGCCCCGGCCATATCCAAAAGGCCGATGGCATGGCAACCAAGGCCACGGCTGCCAATGCGTACACAGCCAGCAAGACCCGCGCTTCGAGCCGGATGCGCGCATGGGTGCGCGGTGGCAGGTAGGGCGCATCCAGCGGTCCAAAGGCGTTGCCGATCACTACCTGCACCTTCGCCCACCAATACCCGATGGCGGAGACGTGCCAGAGGTACTGCGCCCATGTCTCCGGCTTGCCCTCACCCGCCAGTTCGGGGTCGTTTTCCGGATCGTTCGTGAAGCGGTGATGGGCGAGGTGGAAATATCGGAACCATAGGAACGGCTGCGCCAGCAATACCGCGCAGGCATGGCCGACCCATTCGTTGATCCATCCCGTACGAAAGGGCGTACGGTGCGTGCATTCGTGCTGGAGGGTGAACAGGAACGCCATAGCAATGCCGAGTACCGGCACCAGCAGCCCCCAGAACGGCACGCGCCACGCGATTGCCGCCGCCAGCAGGACGATTAGGCCGATATGGCCCGCCAAATGCCGCAGCGCGGGACCATCCGCCAGCGCGGTCAGGTCGTCGCGTGCATCTGGCGGCAGGTTTGCGAGAAACCGTCTATGGTCCATTCGCGATTTCCCGTTCGTGTTCTTCGTGCCGCACGGGAACGAAGCCCATCTTGACGTAGAGGGGCAGGGCGCGGGGATGGTCTAGGGTGCAGGTATTGACCGTCAGTTTGTCGATCCCGGCGTCCCATGCGTCGTGGATGCCTTCGAGTAGGAGCCATGACCCCAGCCGCAT
>CALJIU010000084.1 GCA_937974055.1 uncultured Neomegalonema sp.
GTGGTCGATCGCGAAGTCATCGGCTTTCTGAACAGACACCCACCCCAAAACGGCTGCTGTCCAACACAACTACTATTCACGCATCCGAGGGACTTCGGATCAACCACTGGATGAAAATGACATGAGTCTTGATTTATCAGCTATCCCCAAATGGGGACTCGAAAGCATTTCATTGTAAAATTTTTCACGCCTGCATTGCCGCCTCGTCGGTTTCGACCACTTCCACGGGTAATTCATAAGGCAAACCGGCGGCGGCGGCGATCATGCAGGCCCATTGCGTGAAGATGTGATAATGCCCGAAATCCGGCAATTCATGCAGTGTGACATCCGGCAAATGCTGGGCCAGCAGCCGCGAACCGGGGATGGGGCAGACATTGTCATCGACCCCGTGGAAGATCGTGACCGGCAGTCGGATATTACCCACCTCGAAATCCCAGCCCTGCGCATTTAGCAGGTTTTCCTCGACCATCCCATCCATCGTGATGGCGGTCCGCTCGGCCAGCATGGCATGGGTCCGTTTGCGGGTCATCGGGCTGCTGAGGATGGCGATATCCGAGGCGCTGATCGACCGGGCGACATGGCGGTCGAAATAGCGGTCGGTATTCTGCAACACGCTGCGGATCAGAAACGGCAATATCTGGCGAAAGGTCGTCGGCCAGCGCCGCCCCACCACCCCCGATAGCTGATAGAACAGGTCCAACTCGCGCCAATCCGGATGTCGGTATTTCGGATAGGCGGGCGAAGACAGGATCAGGCGGTCGATCCGGTGCTGCAACTCATGGGTAATCGCCAACGCCGCCCCCGACCCGAAGGAATAGGACAGCGCCGAGAACCGCGTGAAACCCAGTTGATCACACAGCTCCTCGATATCGGGGGCATAATCGCGCAGGCTCGAAACCTTACGCATCGTCGAGCGGAACCCCCCCGGACGACAGATCGTCACCAAGCGCAGCTTATGTCGCGTCAGAAACGGCAGATAGCGATCCGGCGCGCCCACCACATCCACCGACGATCCCGACAGCGCATCGAAATACAAGATCGGATACCCGTCCTCCGGCCCAAGGCTGAAATATTCCAGCGTCCGCCCGTCGCGAAGGGTCAAAAGCCGCCGAATCTTCGCCGTGCCCTCCGCTTCCGGCGTGCGCCGTTTCAGGAAGGCAGCGGGGCTGGAGGCGATGCGCTGAAACAGATCGGCCTGACCCGTCGTGCCGGTCTTGCCAAAGATGCGCTTGAGATAGGTGCGCCCACTCTCATAGCTGATACCCAAGGTTGCCGCCGCGTCGCGCAGGTCGCCCGTCTCGCGCAGGGCTTTGACCAGCGCCACCTCCCGCTCCGTCAGCATCGTATCGGCGGCAAAGGCCCGCAGCGCATCGCTGTCATCCGGGTTAAAGGTCAGCAGCACCCCCGCCGCCCGCGCCGGAAACCCCATCCCCGTCGCAATCTCGCGGGGCAGCAGCAGGGCATTCGAGCCGCCCGCATCCTCCTCGCCGCTCAGGATCAAGTTCTTCGCCTCGCCTGTCGCGTTCGCATGGCGCACCCACTGCGCCAGCGCCGCCTGTTCCCCAGTCTCGGCGGCGACCAAGGGCAGCGCATTGCCGATACGCGGAACCGCGCCACCCTCGATGGCCGCATGGGAGGATTGGTTCTCCAGAATCACGGCCCCATCGTCATCCATCACCGCGATGCCCACCGCCAGCGCGTCGATCACACTGGTCAATTGCTGCTCTTTCTCCTGCAACGACACGATCCGTTCGGAAATCTGCATCGCACGGGTAAAGTGCTGCGCCGTATCGCCCAACTCCTCCGACGGATCGGCAACGCCCGCCGTTTCGATCTGCTGCAACTGATCCGTCAGCTCAAGGATGAGTTCCGGCCATAGCGAATTATCGAGCGATGCCTCGTAGACCAGATGCGTCAGCCGGTCGGTGCCGTCTTCAGGCTGTGCAGGGACAGAATCGTGGGTAGCCATGCTCCGACCATGACTCACCCACCCATTTAAATCAATTATTTCAACCTATAGGCATAAAACTGACCGGCATTATGCTATTTAGAGTGAAGTACGGATCACGCTGTCACCGCCCCTTGCGGATCGTCGGTGACCTCCATCGTCTCGACGCCGCCGCTCGGTTCGACCGCGCGCAGATCGGTGAATTGCAGGCGGGCGAGGCGGGCGTAGAGGCCGCCCTGATCGACCAGCTCGTCATGGGTGCCGGTGGCGACCACGCGGCCCGCCTCCATCACCACGATGCGGTCCGCGCTCTTTACCGTGGCGAGGCGGTGGGCAATGACCAGCGTGGTGCGGTCCTTCGACAGCATCTCGAACGCATCCTGCACCGCCCGCTCGCTTTCGGCATCCAGCGCCGATGTCGCCTCGTCCAGCAGCAGCACGGGCGCATCGCGCAGGATCGCCCTCGCAATCGCGATGCGCTGCTTCTGTCCGCCCGACAGCATCACCCCCCGCTCACCGACATAGGTGTCGTAGCCATCGGGCAGCGCGAGGATGAAGTCATGCGCCGCCGCCGCCATCGCCGCCGCGCGCACGTCTTCCACGCTCGCATCAGGGCGGCTGAACCGGATATTCTCCAGCACCGTCGCCGCAAAGATCGCCGGTTCCTGCGGCACCACGGCCAGCCGCGCCCGCACCGCTTGCGGGTCAGCCTCATCCAACGCCACGCCATCCATCAGGATACGCCCCTCGCCGGGGTCGTAGAACCGCTGCACCAGATGGAACAGCGTCGTCTTGCCCGCCCCGGACGGCCCCACCACCGCCACCGTCTCGCCGGGGGCGATATGGATCGACAGGTCGGATAACGCCCGCTCGTTCGGGCGGCTCGGAAAGCTGAACGATACATTCTCGAAGGCAATCTCGCCCTTCGCCACATCCGGCAACGCCACCGGGTACGCGGGCGCGACGATATCCGCCTCCGCATCCAGAATCTCGACCAGCCGCTCGGTCGCCCCCGCCGCTTGCTGCGCTTGTGTCCAAATCTCGGTCAGCGCGCCCACCGCCCCGGCCAGCAGCACGGCATAAAGGATGAACTGCCCCAACTCCCCCGCCGTCATGGCCCCGGAGATCACATCCCGCGCGCCGATCCACATCACGCTGACGATGCCCGTGAAGATCAGGAAGATCACCACCGCTGTCAGGGCCGAGCGCGCCACGATCCGCTTGCGCGCCGCCTCATACGACCCCTCGGTTGCGGCCCCGAACTGCACCCGGACCGTGTCTTCCTGCACGTAGCTTTGCACGTCGCGGATGTTCAGCAGCGTTTCCCCCGCAATGGCCGAACTTTCCGCAAGCCGGTCCTGCGCTTCGCGCGAATATCCACGCACTTTGCGCCCCGCAATCACGATCGGCACGATCACCAGCGGCACCGTCAGCAGCACGAGGCCGGTCAGCTTGGCGCTCGTGATGAACAGCATCACGATCCCCCCGACCAGCAGCAGCGCATTGCGCAGCGCGATGGAGACCGAACTCGATACGAGGCTCTGGATCAGCGTGGTATCGGTGGTGATCCGGCTCAACGTCTCGCCCGTGCGGATATTCTCGAAGAACTGCGGTGACATCCCGATAGCGTGGTCATAGACGGCCCGCCGCAAATCCGTCACCACCCGCTCGCCCAGCCGCGACACGAAGTAAAAGCGCAAGGCCGTCGCAATAGCCAGCGCCCCCGCGACCCCAATCAGGGCAATGAAATACTTGTCGATATACTCGGCCTTATCCGGGTCGAAGCCAAGATCGATCACCCGGCGCAGCGCGATGGGCATCGTCAGCATGAAGCCGGCAGCGGCCAGCAGTGCAATCGTCGCGGCCAAGACCTGCAATTTATACGGCTTGAAGAACGGCAACAGCCGCCGCAACAGCGAGATATTGCGGCTCTTCGCCCGTTCTTCGGTATCGCCGGCCACGTGCTACTCCGTTCATCGACATATCATCCGAAAGACCTAGCAAGCCCCGGCGCGTATCACAACGGTCCACGCTGTCACGGGATGCAGCAACTCGAAACTCACGTGGTGCCTGCGATTGACACAAGCGCGACAAGGTATCAGTCAGGGACAATGGCAAAACACCGATACCTAATCTACGCTGATGAGTCGGATAAGAAGGGCGCTTTTTATTCCAATTTTTTCGGTGGCGTTCTGCTTGCAGCCTCGGATCGGGAAGAGATCATAAAGCTGCTCGATGAGAAAAAAACTGACCTCGGCCTTAGGAGTGAATTGAAATGGCAGTATGTTGATGCCGAAAATACCGATCGCTACGCTGAATTTATAAGAGCTTATTTTACCCTCATCGCCAATCAGCGCTTGCGCGTAAGAATTATGTTTACTCAAAATCGGTATGCGCCGACCAATTTATCGAGTGAGCAGCAGAAAAATTCTTATTTTTTGCTGTACTATCAATTTATAAAACACGCTTTTGGTATTGCGCATAACGACCACGACCCCAGCGATCAGGTAAATTTTTCGGTTTTATTTGACAAGATTCCAGACTCTGCGAAAAAAGCAAACCTATTCAAAGATTTCATTCACGGCATTGAAAAAACGCGAGGTTTGCGTCGAAGGCCTATTTTTCTACCACGCGAGGACATCGGTGAGGTGGATTCCAGTCGGCATACGATCCTGCAAGGCCTCGACGTCATCCTCGGATCAATGTGCTTTAGATTAAACGACAAACACTTGATAAAGCCGCCCGGCTCCCGAATACGCGGAAAGAGGACGCGGGCTAAGGAAAAGCTGTACAAAACAATCAATGCGGAAATTCGCGTGCTGTATCCCAATTTCAATGTTGGTGCTACGACGGGCAAGCCAAATGGAAGAGGGGATATTTGGAGTCACCCATACAGGCATTGGCTTTTCATACCAAAGAACTATCAGGTCGATACATTCATGAGAAAAGGTGCGACCCCAACGTCGCCTACATAATCTTCCACGCAAGCGTGGAGCTTCAGCTACGTCAGGGTCATCGAATAAACTACAGCCTTGCGACTCGCTTTGCAAGCTGCTGCGTTGAGAATACGAAAAAAGTCAAGAAATAAAACCAACCCGCGCAGGAGACACCCATGCTTCAGGTTTTCGGCCTCGTCGTCCCGCTATTCGGGTTGGTCGTCCTCGGCTATATCAGCGGGCGGTTGAAGAAATTGCCGGTCGAGGGGTTGGCATGGCTGAATTTCTTCATCGTCTACGTCGCGTTGCCCGCCCTGTTCTTCCGCCTGCTCTCGCGCACCCCGGTCGAGGAATTCGGGAACACCGCCTATCTCGCCGCCACCACCGCCATCACCTTCATCGTGTTTTGGGTCTGCGTCATCATCGGACGCTGGCGGTCGGGCGATATCCGCGTGGCGTCGATACAGGGGTTCGCGGGGGCCTATGGCAATATCGGCTATATGGGGCCGCCACTGGCCATCGCCGCCTTCGGGCCGGAGGCGGGCGTGCCGGTCGCCCTCGTCTTCTGCATCGATAATTCCATGCATTTCGCCCATGCGCCGCTACTGATGGCATTGGGTGGAGAGCGCAATACCAGCATCCCCCGCCTCATCGGCGGCATCCTGTGGAAGATCGCCAGCCACCCCTTCATCATCGCCACCGTCATCGGCATCACGGCGGCGGTCTATTCGTGGCAGCCGCCCGGCCCGGTGAATGACCTGCTTGAGCGCCTGTCGGCGGCCACCGCCCCCTGCGCCTTGTTCGCGATGGGCGTGACGGCGGCCCTGCGCCCGTTAAAGCATGTGCCGGTCGAGCTGGTCTGGCTGGTGCCGATCAAGCTGCTGATCCACCCCCTCGCCATGTACGCGGTGGTCAGCCAGATCGACGTGCCCCCCGTTTGGTTGCACACAGCGGTCCTGATGGCCGCCCTGCCCACCGCCACCAACGTCTTCGTCATCGCCCAGAGCTACGACGTCTGGAAAGAGCGCGCGTCGAGCGCGGTGGTGATCTCGACCGCCCTGTCGATCCTGACGGTGACAGGTTTTCTGTATTTGGTGCAGGTGGGGGTGGTGTAGTAGGATACGTGCATGAACGTGCAGAACCCCGCCAGAAAGCCCCGCGCGACCTATCAGGACGTGCTGGACGCGCCCGAAAACAAGGTCGCCGAACTGATTGACGGCGTCCTCTATATGCAGGCCCGCCCCGCGCCGAAGCATGTGGTGGCCGCGTCCGTTCTGGGTGCCGAACTCGTCACCCCTTTCCAGACGGGACGCGGCGGCCCCGGCGGCTGGTGGATCATCGACGAACCGGAATTGCATCTGGGCGGCGACGTCCTCGTCCCTGATATCGCCGGATGGCGGCGGGAGAGGATGCCGGAGCTGCCTGAAACCGCATGGTTCGGCACGCCCCCCGACTGGGCCTGCGAAATCCTGTCCCCCTCCACCCGCCGCCTCGACCTCTTCGCCAAGCGCCCCCTCTATGCCGAACACGGCGTCAAGCACCTGTGGATCATCGATCCGGTGGAGCGCATCCTCGAAGCCTTCACCCTGCGGGACGGCGAATGGGTGCTGACCGCGACGCTAGCCGATGACGCGGAAGTGGCACTTGCACCCTTCGATGCGGTGCCATTTCCGCTGAATGGATTGTGGGGCGAGTAGCGCCGCGATACGTCGCAAATCCCCCTTTCCCCGTCGCCCTGCATCCGCCCCCTGTGCTAGACCCGGCTTAAATAGCGGAAAACGCCATTCCACCGGGGAAGACTCACCATGAAGACCCATGCACGCGCCGTCGTCGTCGGAGGGGGGGCCGTTGGCTGCTCCATCGCCTATCACATGGCCAAGGCCGGATGGACCGACACCATCCTGCTCGAACGCGATGAGCTGACCGCCGGGTCCAC